>NZ_VDEU01000001.1:0-300000 GCF_013393115.1 Pseudoalteromonas sp. Scap03
TAATCCGCAAAGGTCAACAGACCCCAATATCTTATCTATAATCCTCATGGCTATACCCTATTTACATAAAAAACATACTATTAAATAAAGGTATGTGGGCCCTCAATAATTATTAAACCTTAGTCTAATAGACTAATAGTTAATTGAGTAAATTGTGCACATATACAACAGTAGCTTAATTATACAAAAACTTTGATTGTTTATTAATAACTCGTATTTACTAACAAATTAAATTAAAGACAATAAATTCAATCTGTTAGTACTATATAAGTAACACACATTAATGCATATCATAATAAAACATACAACAAGTAGCCTATAAAAGGACACAACAATGAAATTAACTCCAATTAAAACACTGGCAGCGACTGCTGTACTATGTGCACTTTCTAGTACAGCTTATGCTGCAACAGCTGCAAAAATAGGTGATACAGAATTCACCTACGGTGGATACATTAAACTCGACGCAATGTGGAGTGACTATTCAGCAGGCGCTCCTGCTGGCAGCAGTGTTGGCCGTGACTTTTATGTACCAAGTACGTTAACAGTTGGTAGCGATGATAGTTCAGACGCAGTATTTGATATGCACGCTCGTGAGTCACGTTTCAATTTTGGAACTGCTACCTTACTAGATAACGGTAAAACGGTTAAAACTAAAATAGAGCTAGACTTTTTAGCGTCTGCCCCAGGTGGCAACGAGCGTGTGTCTAATTCATATTCTCCGCGAATTCGCCATGCATTTATTTCATACGATGGTTGGTTATTTGGTCAAACATGGTCAAACTTTCAAAACGTTGGTGCATTACCAGAAGCGCTTGATTTTGTTGGCCCAGCAGAAGGCACAGTGTTCGTTCGCCAATCTCAAATTAAATACACTACAGGTGCATGGTCTTTCTCTTTAGAAAATCCAGAAAGCACAATTACTACAGCAGGTGGTGGTATGGCAGTGACTGATGATGCCTCATTACCTGACTTTACCGCACGCTATACTCACAAAGCGGATTGGGGTAACTTTGTAGTAGCAGCCCTTGCTCGTCAACTGACCTACAAAGTAGGTGGTGTTGATGCCGATGAAACCTCATTTGGTGTTAGTGCATCGGGTATGGTGAAACTTGGTGAAGACAATCTAAAATTTATGCTTACCCAAGGTAAAGGACTAGGTCGTTATGTGGGTCTAAACGTAGCACGTGGGGCGGTTCTTAATGGTGATGACCTAGATGCGATTGATTCAACATCTGGTTTTATTGCGTATCAACATAAGTGGAACAGTCAGTGGCGCTCTACTTTCCTATATTCGTTCTTATCTGCTGATAACGATGAAAACCTACTAGCAATGTATGGCGATCCTACAGAATCAAGCCAAAGCTACAGTGCAAATATTTTATACTCACCGGTTAAACGTCTAACCTTTGGTGCGGAATTTAAACATGCAGAGCGTGAGCTTGAAAGTGGCGTAGATGGCGACATGGATCGCTTACAGTTCTCTGTTAAATATGCGTTTTAATTTAAAATACTTCCTGAGCGGCTTCGGCCGCTTTTTTGTTTCCATAGTAAATACACCTGTATACTTTTTTAAAATAACATTGATGACGTGTAAAATATTACAATAACGCAATTGCAAATCACTCTCGTTTAGATTAAATTACCAGCCAAATTTAATCTTATGGGAAACAAGATGCTGCACAAACAAAAAAACTCTGCATTTAAACTGAGTCTACTTACTTCACTAGTTTTATCTGGTCATGCTGTTGCAAACGACACGCAAGACAACCTGCCTTTAGAAAAAATTGCCGTTTATGGGCAACATCATAAAAACTATATTACCGAAGAAGCGCAGTCTGCAACTAAGCTAGGTTTAACAATTAAAGAAACCCCGCAATCAATTTCCGTTGTTTCACGCGCGTTGATGGATGACTTTTCACTTGATGATATTAATGCGGTACTAGAAAGCACACCAGGCGTAACAGTAGAGCAAATAGAAACCGATCGTACATACTTTAAAGCCCGTGGTTTTGAGATAACTAACTTTTTAATTGATGGTTTAGGCACTCCGCAAACCTCTGGTTCAATTCAAGGGACACTTGATACTGCAATTTACGACCGTGTTGAAATTGTACGTGGTGCCAATGGCATGATGACCGGTGCGGGTAACCCATCGGCTACTGTAAACATGGTGCTAAAAAAACCAACCTACACAACACAAGCTCATGCTTCTGCTTCTTATGGTTCGTGGAATAACAAGCGTGTAGATATAGATGTTTCTGCACCGATTAGCGATGAACACGCTGTTCGCGCTGTATTTTCCAAGCAAGATAAAGAGTCATATTTAGATCGTTACGAAACCGATAAAACTATTGCCTACCTTGCCTATGAAGGAAAGCTAGCTGACGATACGTTACTGAGCATTAACTACGTAAACCAACAAAAAGATGCTGACAGCCCATTGTGGGGCGCATTACCCCTTTATTACACTGATGGTTCACCAACTGATTATGATGAATCGACTAGTACAGCTGCAGATTGGTCTTATTGGGATAATAGCGCTGAACGTATCTATGTAACACTTGAGCAAAACTTATCAGCGACTTGGGTTGCTAAAGCCCGTTATGCCCATATAAAAAATGAACAAAATTCTGAGTTGTTTTATGTATATGGTACCCCAGATAAAGAAACTGGTTTAGGTTTAACCGGCTATGCGAGTCGTTATGATTACAAAGACACGCAAGATTTGTTTGATTTATATGCCAGCGGTAAGTTTGAGTTGTTTTCATTAGAGCACGACTTATCATTTGGTATTAGTCAAGCAAACATGGACTTTAATGACCAATCGCTTTATGACTACAGCACAGGAAATGGTTTCCCTGCGATGCCTGATTTAGCGACTTGGGATGGGACTGCACCAGAGGCAACGCTTGCTGATGCCCCTAACGGCAGTGATGTACAAAATACACAAAGATCGGCCTATGTTTCAACTCGTATAAAACTAGCAGAGCCATTAAGCATTTTGGCAGGCGTACGCTATACCGATTGGGAAACTAAAGGTACTGCTTATAGTGTAGTGCAAACCCGCGATGACTCAGAGGTTATTCCTTACATTGGTACTGTGTACGACTTTACCGAGTCGTTATCAGCTTACGCAAGCTACACCGAAACGTTTGTGCCACAAAAAGAGTTAGACATTAACGCTGAACAACTGGCTCCGGTTATTGGTAAAAGTGCTGAGGTTGGCCTAAAAGCTCAACTTTTAGATGAGCAAGTATTTGTAACACTGGCCTACTTTGATGCTAAGCAAGATGGACTTGCTATTGCGCTTCCAGACTCTCTTCCTAGCGATACGCGTTATTATGCTGCAGATGGTATCAACAGTGATGGTTTCGAAATTGAGCTAAGCGGTCGATTAACAGATGATTTAAGTGCTAGCATCAGCTTTAGTAATTTAAGCATTGATGGTGATGAGCTTGTAAAAGATTACACCCCCGAAAACCAATTAAAAATGGCAGCTACTTATCAAGTACCATTTATTAATGGTTTAACCTTAGGTGCTAATTACCGCTGGCAAGATGCGACTAGCCGCGTGCAAGTAAAAGACCCAGCAGGTAACGCATTGGTTACTACAAAACAAGGGGCTTATGGCATATTAGATTTAATGGCCACCTACGAAATTACTCAAAACGTCGGTGTTACCTTTAATGTTAATAACAGCACTGATGAAAAGTACATAAACAGCCTCTATTGGGCACAAGGTTATTACGGGGCACCACGTAACTACTCATTGTCAGTTAACTGGCAGCTATAAAGCTAACAATTAGGCTTTAAGTCACTGTATAGCAAACAATAAAAAAGCGCTAACCTAAATGGTTAGCGCTTTTTTTAAGCTCGGGTCAAATCAAGCTTTAAAACTAAATGGCTTAAAGGTCGCCTTCATCACCTAATACGTCTTCGCCATCTTCTGGCTCAACCGTTGCTTTTAGCAATAGCATTTCACGTAACTTACCTTCAATTTCATCTGCAATTTCAGGGTTTTCTTTAAGGAACTTAATTGAATTAGACTTACCTTGGCCAACTTTGTTGCCATTGTAACTGTACCAAGCACCTGCTTTTTCAACAATTTTATGCTTAACACCTAAATCAATTAGCTCGCCCTGCTTAGAAATACCTTCACCATACATAATGATAAATTCAGCTTGTTTGAACGGCGGTGCTACTTTGTTCTTCACAACTTTAACACGCGTTTCATTACCAACAACTTCATCACCTTCTTTTACTGAACCAATACGACGAATATCAATACGTACAGAGGCGTAAAATTTCAGGGCGTTACCACCAGTTGTTGTTTCAGGATTACCAAACATTACACCAATTTTCATACGGATTTGGTTAATGAAAATACATAGCGTGTTTGAGCGCTTAATGTTACCTGTAAGCTTACGTAATGCTTGTGACATTAAACGTGCTTGTAGACCCATGTGTGAATCACCCATGTCGCCTTCAATCTCAGCTTTAGGTGTTAATGCAGCAACAGAATCGACAATAACTACATCAACCGCGCTTGAGCGCACTAACATGTCACAAATTTCCAGTGCTTGTTCACCCGTATCTGGTTGAGATACCAGTAACTCATCAATATTAACGCCTAACTTTTGTGCGTAAACTGGATCAAGAGCATGCTCAGCATCAACAAAGGCACACGTTTTACCTTCTTTTTGAGCTTGTGCGATAACTTGTAATGTTAGCGTTGTTTTACCTGATGACTCTGGGCCATATACTTCAACAATACGCCCCATTGGCAAGCCGCCTATGCCTAAAGCAATATCAATACCTAGCGAGCCTGTTGATACAGCGTCAATGTTTAACGCCTTATTGTCACCCAATTTCATGATTGAACCTTTACCAAATTGACGTTCAATTTGTGATAAAGCTGCGTCCAACGCTTTTTGTTTGTTATCGTTCATTTTCTTCTCCAAATCCAGCTAATGCACACAAGTATACTGTATGAAATCACAGTATCAAGCTAATTTTATTATTTTATCTTCTCTATTATAGTTTTTAAAGAAAATACAATGGCTTGCAGCCTAACTTGCGCCCTATCACCATTAAATACTTGTTCAAACGTCCAGTGTTTACCGTTAATTTGTAGCCCAAACCACACAAGCCCTACCGGTTTGTCCTCAGTAGCGCCACCGGGCCCTGCAATCCCTGAAATAGCAATGGCAATGTCAGCACTGGCTGCCTTACAGGCACCTGCTGCCATCTCAATAACTGTTTGTTCGCTCACTGCGCCAAATTGCTCGAGGGTATCATGCTTCACATTGAGTAATTCATGCTTTGCGTTATTGCTATAAGTAACAAATGCACGATCAATATATGCAGAGCTTCCTGGGGTATCGGTAAGCGAATAACTCACTCCACCACCAGTACATGATTCAGCGGTAGTGATCCATAAGCGTTTATCCGTTAAAATAGCGCCTAATTGCGCAGCAAGTGTCTTAATCTCTTGATGTAATTCCATATTCAGCCTTTGGGTAAATACATGTCGTTTGATCTTTATGCACCGCACACTATAAAACAACAAACCCCTATGATGCAGCAGTATCTAAAAATAAAATCAGAGCATCGCGATATTTTATTGTTTTATCGGATGGGGGATTTTTACGAACTCTTTTTTGATGACGCAAAACGCGCCGCTCAATTGCTTGATATTTCGCAAACACACCGTGGCAAAGCAGGGGGCGATCCTATTCCTATGGCGGGCGTGCCTTATCATGCGGTAGAAAACTACTTAGCTCGCTTAGTGCAAATGGGCGAGTCGGTGGCTATTTGTGAACAAGTGGGCGACCCTGCCACCAGCAAAGGCCCTGTTGAGCGCAAAGTAGTGCGTATTGTAACCCCTGGTACTATTTCTGACGAAGCCTTATTACAAGAGCGCCAAGACAACTTACTAACCAGTGTTTGGCAAAATAAAAAAGGCCAATACGGTGTTGCGTATCTTGATATCAACTCAGGACGCTTCAACATTGTTGAAGTTAGTACTGATGAAGCATTTAGCTCAACCCTACAACGCTTAGCGCCTGCTGAATTACTATATAGTGAACACTTTGAAAACACTCATTTAATTGAACATATTAAGGGAGCGCGTCGCCGCCCTGATTGGGAGTTTGACCTTGATACCGCGCAACACTTACTGTGCGAGCAGTTTGGCACCAAAGATTTAGTCGGTTTTGGGGTCGATAAAGCACATAGCGCCTTGGTAGCGGCAGGCTGTTTAATGCAGTACGTAAAAGATACCCAACGTATTGCATTACCGCACATTCGTGCAATTACCCTTGAGCATAATGAACACGCGGTAATTTTAGATGCGCCCACCCGTAAAAACCTTGAACTTACCGTTAATTTATCAGGTGGCTTTGAAAATACCCTTGCCCAAGTGCTTGATAAAACAGCCACAGCGATGGGCTCACGATTACTGAAGCGCCGTATTCATACCCCTATTCGTAATAAAGACGAGTTAAATTCTCGTCTAAATGCCATTAGTGCTATTTTAGATGTGCAATTATGCAGTGAGCTGCATGACGCTCTCAGAGATATTGGTGATATAGAACGTGTAATTGCTCGCTTGGCATTACACACTGCTCGGCCACGTGATTTAACACGGCTTCGTAGTGCGCTTCAAGCATTAGCACCGCTACATAACTTATTAAGCGATGCCACAGATGCGCGTATTTCTCATATTATTGCCCACTCTAAAGAGCTCCCCGAGCTTCAAGCATTACTTGAACGTGCAGTGATTGATAACCCACCAGTGTTAATACGTGATGGCGGTGTTATTGCGCCAGGGTATAACAGCGAACTTGATGAGTGGCGTAATTTAAGCCAAGGTGCCACCGATGTGCTTGAACAGCTAGAGCAGCGCGAACGTGAACGCACAGGTATTAGTACACTTAAAATTGGTTATAACAGAGTGCATGGCTTTTTTATTGAAGTGAGCCGCGCTAACTCGCACTTAGTGCCTGCAGATTATATTCGTCGTCAAACGTTAAAAAATAATGAACGTTATATAATTCCAGAACTTAAAGAACATGAAGACAAGGTTCTCGGCAGCCAATCAAAAGCGCTGGCCCTAGAAAAGCAGCTATACGAACAGCTATTTGAATTTATTGCTCCGCATATCGAGCAGCTGCAAATAATGGCCTCGGTCATTGCCGATTTAGATGTACTGAATAATTTAGCAGAGCGTGCCCAAACGCTAAATTATGCCAAGCCTGAGCTTTGCGATAACGATAATATCAGCATCGAACAAGGCCGCCACCCTGTAGTTGAGCAAGTAATGAAAGACCCATTTATTGCCAATCCTGTGGAGCTCAATAGCCAGCGTAAAATGTTGATAATTACTGGTCCTAACATGGGCGGTAAATCAACTTACATGCGCCAAACTGCGCTTATTGTGCTTATGGCGCACATTGGCTGTTACGTTCCTGCTGATAGCGCAAAGATTGGTAATATTGATAGAATATTTACTCGCATTGGCGCCAGTGACGACTTAGCATCTGGGCGCTCTACCTTTATGGTTGAAATGACAGAAACTGCGGCAATTTTAAATAATGCCACCGCACAATCATTGGTATTAATGGATGAAATAGGCCGAGGAACCAGTACTTACGATGGTTTATCACTGGCATACGCAACAGCTGATCATCTTGCTTCAAAAATCGCGGCTAAAACTCTGTTCGCAACCCATTACTTTGAACTCACTGAGCTTGCAGAACAAACGCCTGGGCTGGTTAATGTGCACCTAGATGCCATTGAACACAACGATACCATTGCCTTTATGCACACGGTATTAGATGGTGCCGCAAGTAAAAGTTTTGGTTTGCAAGTGGCAGCCCTGGCTGGTGTGCCTAAAGCGGTTATTGCCCAAGCTAAACAAAAGCTAACCTTGCTTGAAAATCATCAAAGTGTCACAACAGTCACCACAGAGCAACAGGTTTTACCGTTTGATAGTGAACCGCAAATAATTCAGCCTAGTGAACTTGAGCAACAAATGACCGCAATAGATCCCGATAACCTATCACCGCGTCAGGCGCATGAACTGCTTTATAAATTAAAAGCACTGCTTTAAACGCAAACAGCCCGACTAAAAAGTCGGGCTGTATTTAATTTTACTGTGTGTTTAGATTAAGCAAACTGCTCAAACAAGCTTTCGGTACTTAATCCTTCTTGCTGCAAAATATCTTTTAACCGACGTAGCGCCTCAACCTGTATTTGGCGAACTCGCTCACGGGTTAACCCAATTTCACGGCCCACATCTTCAAGTGTTGAAGGCTCATAACCGAGTAAACCAAACCGACGTGCCAGTACTTCGCGCTGCTTAGGATTCAATTCACCTAACCAGTCAATAATATGCGTATTCATATCATTGTTTTGCACTTCACCTTCAGGGCCCACATTTTTTTCGTCGGCAATTACATCTAACAATGCACTGTCATTCTCGCCACCAATAGGCATATCTACAGAAGCTATTTTTTCGTTTAGGCGAAGCATTTTTGTTACATCTTCGACCGGTCTGTCTAAGCTTTCTGCAATTTCTTCTGCGGTTGGCTCATGATCAAGCTTTTGAGTTAGCTCACGTGCTGTACGTAAATAAACGTTAAGCTCTTTAACAACATGAATAGGCAAACGAATAGTACGGGTTTGATTCATTATTGCCCGTTCAATGGTTTGTCGTATCCACCATGTGGCATAAGTAGAAAATCGAAAACCCCGTTCAGGATCAAACTTTTCAACTGCTCGGATCAGCCCTAAGTTACCTTCTTCAATTAAATCAAGTAGAGCAAGTCCACGATTGTTGTACCTACGCGCAATTTTTACAACTAAGCGTAAGTTACTTTCAATCATACGTTTTCGGGAGGCTTCGCAGCCTTTAAGCGATTTTCGTGCAAAAAACACTTCTTCTTCTGCACTTAATAGAGGGGAAAAACCAATCTCGCCTAAGTATAACTGGGTGGCATCGAGGTTTTTAGTGACTTCTTCTTTTACAAATACATCTTCATCTTCCACTTCATCAAGTAACTTCGTTGTCTCCTCTATTTTAGAGTCGTCAAACTTATCATCAGTGGGGGTTTTCTCAGCTTTTGCTACATCAGCCATAAGACTTCTCCTGAGCAAGCTATCAATAACTTTATGATTTAGGTCTGTAGTCGTTTTACAAGCTTTTGCTGTATTAGCCATGAGCCTTCTCCAGAACAGTCAATCAACACCTTCAGTTCAGGGTAGGTACTTAGCAGGGTTAACAGCTTTTCCTCGATAACGAATTTCAAAACGAAGTGCCGTTACTGAAGACTCTGAATTACCAATTTCTGCTATTTTTTGTCCCGCCTTCACTATTTGCTTTTCTTTCACAAGTAACGTTGAGTTATGTGCATAAGCACTTAGGTAATCATCATTATGTTTCAATATGATTAAATTACCGTAACCTCTTAGCGCACTACCCGCGTAAACTACCGTTCCTTTTGCAGCGGCGAGTACAGCAGTACCCTTTTTATTAGCAATCTGTAGGCCTTTGTAACCATTTTCCTTGTTAGAAAAGCGTTTTGTTATTTTACCTTTAGCAGGCCAAAACCAACTCAACTTTTTAGCTGAAGAACCTTGAGACTGACTAATTTTTTGGTTAGCTTGTTTTTGAACATACCTACGTTTTTTCGGCTTATCAAGCTCTTTCTTTAATTTTCTGTTACTTTTTTGTAAATTAGATGACTTTTTAGCGGGCTTATTTTGGTAAGTTTTTTGTGCAACCCTTGACCTACTTGGTTCTAAAAGGGATACAACCTGACCAGGAACAATAGTGTAAGGTGATGGAATTGAATTATTTTTTGCAAGTTCTCTGAAATCTTTTCCAGCACTAAAAGCAATCGAATAAAGTGTATCGCCTTTTTGTACCGTGTACTTGCCACCGTTAATATTAATCCGTGAGGGATAGTCATTAATATTATTATTTAAACTACTTACAGGAGCAGGAACATGGCGAGACGAGCATGCACAAAGCAAAACACTAATAAATAAAGCAACATAACAGCGTATTTGTTTATTCAATGTGTTTTGCCCTCTGTTTTAACATCGTTGCATTATGGCGATTATCGCAATAATGCGTACGCAACAGCGATTAAAGCAACCACTGCCCAGCCAAGTACTTCAATATATTGACGTAATTTTTGTTCCATTTTAACTCCACCCCACTTCATTAAAGCAGATACTAAAAAGAAACGCGCGCCACGCCCAATAGCCGAGGCAATAATAAAGGGTAAAAACGCCATTTGTAATACGCCAGCGCCAATGGTAAATACCTTATAAGGAATAGGAGAAAACCCCGCTATAAATACCACCCAAACGCCATAATCTTTAAACCATGCAAGCGCCGTATTAAATTTATCTTGCCATTGCATTTGCGCAATAAAGGGCTCTACAACCGGTTCAAACAACCAAAATCCAAGTAAATAACCCAGTACGCCGCCAAGCACAGAAGCAACCGTGGCAAAGCTTGCAAATCGCCATGCCTTACTTGGTTGCGCTAGCGACATAGGCGCTAACATTACATCAGGTGGAACTGGGAAGAAAACCGACTCGGCAAAACTCATCCCTGCTAAATAGCGTTCTGCATGGCGGTGTTTAGCCCACACTAACGCCATATCGTATAACTTGGTAAACAACTTCAAAATGAATTCCTATTCAATATCACCAGGGACTAAAGGTACAAATCTTACTGGCGCAATTACATGCTCTGTAAAGTTATCGCCTTGGCGAATAACCATGGTTAATTTTTGTTCTTCCTCACCAATAGGGGCCAGTAATACGCCTCCATCAGCAAGTTGTGCGAGTAACTCGGGGGGAATGGTGGTTGCCGCAGCAGTCACGATAATGCCATCAAATGGCGCTTGTGACTGCCAGCCTTGCCAACCATCGCCATGTTTCATGGTGACATTGTACAAATCAAGCTGGTGTAATCGGCGTTTAGCTTGCCATTGTAAGGCTTTAATACGCTCTACCGAATATACCTTATCAAAGGTTTTAGCCAAAACCGCCGTTTGATAGCCCGACCCTGTGCCTATTTCTAACACCTTATGTTGTACACCGGCTAATCGCATTAGCTCGGTCATGCGCGCAACAATATAAGGCTGAGAAATAGTTTGCCCTTGCCCTATCGGTAACGCGGTATTCTGATACGCTTTATGCTTGAGTACATCATCAATAAATATATGCCGAGGAATTTGCGCAATCGCTTTTAAAACCTCTTTGTCTTCTACGCCCTCGCGCTGTAATAAGTCTGAAAGTGCTTGTGCACTGCGAGTATAATTAGCCAGCACGGTTAATCTCCAACTCGGCTAACCACTCTCCCACGGCTTTAATACTGTCTTTGGCGGTCATATCAACGCTTAACGGGGTCACTGATGCATAGCCATTATTAACCGCATAAAAGTCAGTACCTTCACCGGCGTCGCTTTCAAGCCCTAGCGATCCATACCAAAAAATATCGCGTCCCCATGGATCGGTTTGCTTGGTCATAGTTTCTGCTTTGTGACGAGCCCCTAAACGAGTTACCTGAACGCCTTTAAGCTCAGAGAGCGGAATATCGGGAACATTAATATTAATGATCTGATCTTTGGGCAACGGATGTGAAGCAAGCCCTTTAATAATATTTACAGTAACGGCTGCAGCTGTTTCAAAATGCTCACCATGATGAGAGCACAAAGATACCGCAATTGCTGGTAAGCCTAAATGACGGCCTTCAGTCGCCGCAGCAACTGTACCAGAGTAAAGCGTATCATCGCCTAAATTACCGCCATGATTAATACCAGCAACAACCAAATCGGGTTTTTCATCCACTAATTGGTTAACACCTAAATGCACACAATCGGTGGGTGTACCGTTTACAGACATAAATCCGTTGTCGAGCGTTGTGGCACGCAGCGGATTCATTAGCGTTAGTGAATTACTAGCACCACTACAATTTCTATCTGGAGCAACCAGCGTTACCTCAGCAATTTGTGTTAATGCTTGATATAAAACAGCAATACCTTTGGCATTAACACCATCATCATTACTTAATAGAATCTTCATCTGCGTTATCCTTTTCTTTTCGCTCGCGTGGGCTGGCGTCAGTATAATCGACCAGTTCGCGCAGTAAAGCCGTTGCAAAACAGCCTTTGGGTAAGCCAAAGCTGAGTTTTAATGTGCGTTCATCAAGCGTTTCTATGCTTAGCTCTTGGGGGATTAAACGCAGCATTCTACGCTCGTTTTTAAGCCCTAAATCCCCTAAGCCATCACACCATGCTTGATACGGTGCCAACCATGTTTTTTCTTGTTCGGTTAAGCCTTTTTCACTTTTGCCCACCATGGGCGCCGACATCATAATGTCGCCAGAGGCAAGCCGTGCAATATTTTCATCACTTATCGCATCTTCAAAAAATGCATTACTGCCACTGAGCATAAATACTTCGCGGTGCATGGTTTTAGCAAGCCCATGCTCAGCCACGCGTAAACTAACAATTTGATTAAACACATGTGAACGCGCAGCAGAAATAATAATGCCTCGCAGCTTTTTATCGCGAATACGCTCACCGGCAAACATTTTTTCGGCCATCACTAGGTTGTGCCCATCACGACCAAAGCGCTGTTCACCAAAATAATTAGGCACACCTGCGCGTACCGCGTTTATACGGCATAAAATATCAAGCGGCTCGGTTACATTGCGCAAGGTAATAGTAAATCTATTTCCTTTGTGGCAACCGGTGCGCAATTTTCGCTCATGGCGCTGCTGCGATACCACAAACACGCTTTCACTGTTCAGCTCAGTAAAATCAATATGCTTTTTAATCGGTACTTTTACGCTAAACCACTGCGAGCATACTCCATGGCGGTCTTTCATACCGGCATAGCTTACATCACGTGGCGATACACCCGCTTTTTGTGCAATCAGCTTGGCAACATATTGGGTGTTTTCACCCTTTTTAACCACTTGCAAACACACGTGTTCACCACTGCCGGTAAACTCTATACCGAGATCCTCATCAACCATAAAGTCTTCTGCGGTGGTTTTAAAGTCGGCTTTGGAAAGCGGCGCGCCATATAAATAATTTAATTCGCTCATGCGTTTTGTTTGCTCATAATGACCACGGCATGGCTTGAAATGCCTTCTTTACGCCCCTCAAAACCGAGTTTTTCGGTAGTGGTAGCTTTTACATTTACCTGTGAAAGCTCGGCATTTAAATCACTGGCAAGGTTGCCACGCATCGCTTGAATGTGCGGCAGCATTTTTGGTGCTTGTGCCACAATAGTGACATCCGCATTGCCCAATACATAACCTTGTTGCTTAGCAAGGTTCACTACATGGCGAAGTAAAATACGGCTATCAATATTTTCATATTCACTGGCCGTATCCGGAAAATGCTTACCAATATCGCCCAGCGCTAATGATCCTAAAATAGCGTCACATAAGGCATGAATAGCTACATCACCATCTGAGTGTGCTAAAAAGCCTTGTGGATAATCAATTTTTTCGCCGCAGATAGTTAAAGGCCCTTGGCCTCCAAATTTATGCACGTCAAAACCATGGCCTATTCGTATCATGTTGCACTCTCATTATTTTGTTTTTGCAGTAAAAAGCCTGCTAAATCTAAATCTTCTGGGGTGGTAATTTTAATATTATCACTACGCCCTGCTACCAGCTTTACCGGCTTATTTGCCCACTCCATTGCACTGGCTTCATCAGTAATGGTTGCACCGCTGTTAAGCGCACTTTGCAATGCCGTTTTAAGCTCGTCGTATTTAAACAGTTGCGGGGTAAGCGCTTGCCATAAATCATCACGAGGCACAGTTTGCTGCGCATGGCTTTGCCCTCGTTTTATAGTGTCTTTTACTTTGCTGGCTAAAATGCCGCCTTCATCAGCCTGCATGCACTGTGCGATTAAGCGCTCTATATCAGCAATATCGACTAAAGGTCTTGCAGCGTCGTGCACCAAAACCCAAGCAGGTGGGTTGGCAGCTAAAAACAATAAACTGTTTAACACTGAATCTGCGCGCTCTTTACCGCCAATAGCACGCACAATGCGAGGATCAGCTAGCGTAAGGTCGTCAAAGTAGGGGTCGGTTTCGCTCAGAGCCACCACTATAGAGTTTAACTGCGGTAACTGCGATAACTTAGCGAGCGTATGCTCTAGAATGGTTTTCCCTGCTAAGGAAATATATTGCTTTGGTGTTGTGTGTTGCATTCGACTGCCAACACCTGCGGCAGGAACAATAGCAGCAATAGTTTGTTTATTTGTCATGGTGTTGAGCCGGTAAAACACGAATAAAGGTTTCGTCCGGTTTAATCATTCCTAATTCGTTGCGGGCACGCTCTTCAATGCCTTCGTGGCCGAGCTTTAAATCTTCTATATCCGCTTTTAATACTTTATTACGCTTTATTAGTTTTTCGTTAGTTTGTTGATGCGATGCCACCGCATTTTTTAAACGGGTGTAGTCTTGCACCCCGTTATGACCAAACCAAAGGCGATACTGGATAAAAAGTGCTAAGCACAACAAGCCAAATTGAAAAAATCGCATTAAACACTCCTTATTTTAATTTTTAATTATCTACTTATGCTAGCGGCCGCTTAACATTGCGCCAATTAATATTGGCAGCTAGTAACATTTCCCGTAGTGACAAAACCCGTGGCGTGCTACGCTTTGAAAACTGCCACTGGTGGCCACAACACGCCGCTGCAAGGCTCGTTTTACTAGGTTTAAGCAGTTGCGCACTTTGCTGCTCAAGTCCTTGGCCTAAAAAATCAAACCAGCCAAGTTCATTACAATGCAGTTGCGTATCAGCTACTTGATCAATGCTGTCTATTCTAACCCGAATTTGACCGTGACTTTGTAATAATACCGGAATTATTAGCCCTACTTTGGCATGCGCTTGATAAAAAAGTTCATTCGCTGAAGGATTAGCCTCTGGCGGTGTTGGTTTTTGCTTTTCAAGCCAGCCTCCATTTTGCGCATCAAGCGTAAAAGGCAATGGTGCATTAGCTACACGTGTTGCGGCACGTTCAATATAATAAGGCAGACTTTTTAATTGCCTGCGTAAACGGTCACCATTAGGTTCAGCCACTAAGCGCTGAACTTCACGCTGATAAAAAGCATTGCATAATTGTGCGTAAAGCACTTTTTCTGCATCAGTTTGCCACATTTCAACTTGCTGGCTTGTGTTAAACTGCTTATTTTTAGCAACCAATCGCTGTACTCAAAAAAACATTTTAATACTGTTTTATAACACAGTAATGCACAGTTTTTAAGCACTTGTAGTAATTTAAGCGCTTGGCTTTTCACCTAATTTTGCAATACCTGATTCTAAAAATTGCACCATAGTACTGCGCTTTTTACCTATTAATAAGCTGCCATCAGATAAAAACATAAAGTTTTGCCAGTTACGTTTAAACACATCAAATGTCGTTTCGATAATATTGTCGCGTGCCATGCAAAAATACACTGTGGTATTAGCCTGCCAATCTAAGTGGTTCAAAATAGCTTCTGGAAATTGCGGTTCTTCGCTTTCCCACGCATCTTCCCAATTAATTTCTTGGCTAAAGTTTTGCTCTTGCGCGCACCAATCGGTTTTATCAAAAAAGTCTGGATGATCATGTTCACGACTCACCATGGTTGTCCACAGTACGGCGGCACGCTCGCTGGTCATTGGTTTAATATTGGCTGCATCAATATCTGAAACCGGAATATCTTTGTGGCGAAATACCCAGGCTTTTTTGTAATCATCAAGAGAAATATAATTCATAGTATTGCTGTATTCTTTGGCATAATAAAAAGCGAAGGCAAATTATACAAGATAACAGACTATGACTACAGCACTAAAACTGGGTTTATATCGACACTACAAAGGCCCACAATATAAAGTTATGCATGTGGCGACCCACAGCGAAACCAACGAGCAGTTGGTTATTTACCAAGCCTTATACGGTGAATACGGCATATGGGCACGCCCACTAAGTATGTTTACTGAAACCGTAGAAAAAGACGGTAAAACTATCGCCCGTTTTGCCTACCTTGGTGAAGCCGATTAACTATGGCATTATAACGCATAATAATTACTGCTCAGACCAGATAAAGGATAACCCGTGCAATTTAATTCTACTGATAATTACATCGCAAGCTCAGCATTAAAACAGGCAGTAAACGCCGCTATTATGCTGCAAAAACCGCTTTTAATTAAAGGCGAGCCTGGCACAGGTAAAACCATGCTGGCCGAAGAGTTAGCGAAAAGTTTAGATACTGAGCTTATTCAGTGGCATATAAAATCAACCACTAAAGCGCAGCAAGGTTTGTACGAGTACGATGCGGTATCGCGTTTGCGCGACAGCCAGCTAGGTGATGAGCGCGTTCACAATATTAGCAACTACATAGTTAAAGGTAAGCTGTGGCAAGCCTTCATGTACGCTGAATTAAACGGCAAACGCCCAGTACTGCTTATTGACGAAATAGACAAAGCCGATATTGAGTTTCCAAACGATTTACTACTCGAACTCGATAAAATGGAATTTCATGTATACGAAACCGGTGAGCGCATTGTGGCTAAAGAGCGCCCTATTGTGATCATCACATCAAACAATGAAAAAGAGCTGCCTGATGCGTTTTTACGTCGCTGTTTTTTCCATTATATTGATTTTCCAAATAGCGACGAAATGCAGCAAATTATTGATGTGCACTACCCGCATGTTAAACAAGATTTAGTTCGCCAAGCATTAGAAGTATTTTTTAACTTACGCGAAGCCAACGGCCTTAAAAAGAAGCCATCCACCAGCGAGTTACTTGATTGGTTAAAACTATTAATGGCTGAAGATATAGACGCAAAAACCCTGCACGACAAAGCGCAAAAAGGCGGCTTAATGCCGATGTTTGGTGCGCTGCTTAAAAACGAGCAAGACATAAGCCTAATCGAAAAACTTGCGTTTATGAGTCGCCGTTAAGATGTTGATTGCATTTTTCT
This sequence comes from Pseudoalteromonas sp. Scap03, assembly GCF_013393115.1. GTDB lineage: Bacteria > Pseudomonadota > Gammaproteobacteria > Enterobacterales > Alteromonadaceae > Pseudoalteromonas. Next base: position 17,024 of record NZ_VDEU01000001.1, read on the forward strand.
TCAAATTACGAGAATACCGCTTACCTGTGAGCCTGCGCGAACTACTCGATTTAATTAACGCTTTAAAACAAGGCGTTATATTTGCTGATGTAGACGCGTTTTATCATTTAGCACGCACTATTATGGTAAAAGACGAAACCCATTTTGACCGGTTCGATAAAGCCTTTAGCGATTACTTTAGCGGTATTGCCGACTTAGACCTACTCGAGAGCTTAAAACAACAACACAATTTACCGGAAGATTGGTTGCGTAAAGAGTTTGAAAAGCACCTAAGCGATGAAGAAAAAGCCCAACTAAAAGCCATGGGCGGGCTCGAAGAGCTAATGAAAACCCTAAAAGAGCGTTTAGAAGAACAGCAAAAACGCCATGCTGGCGGCAATAAGTGGGTAGGTACAGGCGGCACCTCGCCTTTTGGTGCATATGGTTATAACCCTGAGGGCGTTCGCATTGGTCAAGACGGCAGCCGCAATCGCCAAGCAGTAAAAGTGTGGGATAAGCGCGAATACCGTAACCTAGATTCTGACCGTGAAATTGGTTCACGCACTATAAAATTGGCGCTTAAAAAGCTCCGCAAATTTGCCCGTACTGGCGCAAGCGACACCCTTGATTTAAACGAGACTATTCGCGCGACCGCCAAGCAAGGCGGCATGCTCGATGTCAAAATGGCCCCCGAGCGCCACAACGCGGTAAAAGTATTGATGCTGTTTGATATTGGCGGTTCAATGGATGACTACATTCATACCTGTGAAGAGTTATTTAGCGCCGCCCACAGCGAATTTAAACACTTAGAATTTTACTACTTTCATAACTGCTTATACGAGCACGTGTGGCAAGATAACCAACGCCGCCACTCAAACGTTATTGACACCATGACGCTGATCAACAAGTTCACCAGTGACTACAAAGTTATATTTGTTGGTGATGCCACTATGGGCCCGTATGAAATTGCCTATCCTGGCGGCTCAGTAGAGCATTGGAATGAAGAACCCGGCAGTGCATGGTTAAACCGAATCACCAATCACTTTGATAAAGTCGCGTGGCTCAACCCACAACCCGTTGAACACTGGCCGTATTATCAATCAATTGATTTTATAAAGCAGCTAATGAATAACCGCATGTACCCACTGAGTTTAGATGGGATAAGTAGAGCGATAAAAGAGCTGAGTTGATAGTTAATATCTATGGCAGCTCAGTGCTAGCAGCAGAGCTTCGGGCGTGAACCTATAACTTTGTTGGGTGGCGCCTTCGGCTTAACCAACCTACCTTTGACGTAGGTCGGATAAGTGGCGAAGCCACGCCATCCGACAAAAAAGATAAATTTATTAGAAACAACCCGACTTACCGCGTTAATGAACAACCGCATGTACCCACTTAGTTTAGATGGGGTAAGTAAAGCGATAAAAGAACTTAGTTAATGTATTTTAAGTAGTTCATACACCATATTTTTGATGGTATTCACTGAGCATGAGTTCTAATTGCTTCTCGAAGACTTCAATGGATGGTTTTTTTCCACTTAACCGCTGCTGCTTTAGCCATTCAAGTAATTCAATCCTTACTAAATAACCGTCTTCAATGCAGTAACTTGGGTCTGAAAGCCAAATTTTTGGAGCCCCTAGTGAAGCTCCTGAATACCAGTGACAAATGGAATAGCCTTCACTTTCAAGCTTATCACTAAGTTGCCAGCTGTAAATCCACCAGGTAATCAGAAATAGAGGGAAGCATCCTATAATAACAAACAGCCCCCTTCGCATCGATTTCTCTGATATATCACCATACATTCTTTGATAAATCCCGTAGATGAGTACAAAAAAAGCGGGCATCATAACTATCAAAGGAATTACTACAGGTTTAATTTTTAACGAAATTACATTTTCAGCAATAAGACTTAATGTGCTAATTTCTAATTCAAAGCTGTAGGCATAGAGAGTAATGATTAAACATAAAACGCCTATAGAAAACCACCCCTTTTTAGGGTTGACAGGTGAGAGTTGATTAGCCGAACTTGCCATTTTAGTATCGTCTTCCTGAGTAAGGAATACCAAATAAGCGGTGTATAAACTCAATTGGATTGTTATCGTACATTTGCTCAGCCCTATCTAATTCATATTTTAACTGAGACACACTATTTTTTATATTCTCTTCCATTACTCGCAAGCTATTTGACATTTTTTTAGTCATTTCATCAGAATCAATAAACGCATATGTTAAAAGGGTAAGTACAGTACCAATGATAACTACTGCTACCATTGGGCCTATAGCGAGCATTGCGGCAGTACCGCCTACATAAGTTGAAATTAGTCCCCAAGCAATTCCAGACGATACAGCAGCAATACTTATATCTACAGCCATACCACCAATAAAATCATGCCATGTAGCTTTATCATTAATCATTTGCTCAATACTGTGAAAAAATGCTGAAATGATTATAGTGACAACAAAACCACCTTTAATGGCTTTTTCAACACCCAATTTACCAATTCCAAATGAAACAACTTTAGGATTATGTGCCAAATACTTGGTACCTGTTAAGTGTTTTCTCAGACCTGCATAACCTTTAAATATAATATGTGGCTTACCATTATAAGTCTTAATCTGATATTTAGAAAAAACGTTCCCACTACGACTCACTTCTAAAGCAAGAGCTCCAAGAGCTGCAACATCTAATGTAACTGGAACTGCCGCAGAATATAATTTAGCCGACTCTTTATACTTATTAATGGTATCCGAATTAATATTTGCTTTAACTAATATTCTCTCAATCCACTCACTGATTTGAAACTGGTTCATTCCATTCAATCTTTTTACATTAATAATAAAGTCAAAGAATTCAGTTGTATTCATTTGTACAAATGTATATTCATTTTTGCCAATAGCGGCCTGAATTTGTCTTTGTCTTTGTAATTGTTGAATAGCTTTTCTAGCGTGTGCAGACATGTTAAATTTCCTTATAAATAAATCCTAATATTTCACCACTGAATTAAAACAGCCATGAAAGTAAAACGTTTAATAGTGTACCTAAAAAAACTTGCCCCAGCAATTTTCGCCCTTAACCTTTAGACCAACAATAACCTAAACTAAAGATACCGATACTGTAATTTATAAAAATACTAAAAGAAGAAGCATGGCACTTCTTTTCATAATCAGAATAATTGTTTTTAATCCTCCTTATTAAATATAGTCGAGCATGAGCGCTTTAAGATTGGATATTATCAAATAGAGCCAAAGCTATTATTAATCCTATAACCTCCATTAAATTTATACCTTAAAGGTTGCTTAAAGCTCTGTTATGTCAGTAAAATCACATCAACTTCCAAACCACAAACGCCATAGCAAAACCAACCAAGTACACCAAGCCTAACCAGGTTAAGCCACGCAAAAGTAGACTGTGTTTAATCGCAGGCTCTGAGCGAACTAGGCTGAAGTTAAGCCATGCAAAAACCGGTGTGGTTACAAACGCAAGCGTCATGGCAAAGGTAAGCATGGGCCCAAGAGCTGATTTAAAAAATAAGATCACCGCCATACCGGCCAATGCTTGTAATATAAGCCACGTATTTAAGCTGTGTTTTGATTGCTTAAAACCTAGAAGTTTATGCGATTCGTTAAGTGTCCGGGCGTAACCGTCAAGCACGGTGAGTGTGGTGCCAAACATACACAAAAACGCGATGGCTGATACCAAAGGCCTTGCCCACTCGCCAATAGTAAGTGCATACATATCAATCAGCTGTTTAGCAAAGGCTACACCGCCAAGCTCTATATTACTGCTTTGCCCATATTGCACTAACGCACCTAAACTAAAAAATACCAGCGCAAGCCCGGCAGTTAACCAATAACCTACATTAAAATCGAATAAGCCTTGGCTTTTAGTCACACTTTGCTGAGTTTGTTTTTCTTTAAGCCACAACGAGCTCAGAGCCGAAATTTCAATAGGCGCTGGCATCCACCCCATTAAGGCAACCATAAAGCCTAACATGGCAAGTTCATACGGTGAGGGACCAACATAGTTTACAGGCGCTACAGGGCCGTTATTTATAGCAATAATTAATGCTGTTATGGTTGCTATAGTAAGTAGCCCCATAATAGCTTTTGCAACATTATCGAGTGCTTTAAAGTGCCCTAGTAATAATATAATTAAACACACAGCCGATATTAACCAGCACAATAAGGTAACGGGAATACTAATAGGTAATGCGTAGTGTAATAAGCTCGCAGTAAGCAACAATACGCCCGCGGTATTTACCACCGCGGCAATAATATTGAGGGCAATAAAACTGTAAAAATAGCCAGGCCCTTGGTTTTTATACCCTTCGACTAAACTATTTTTAGTAGCGAGTGTGTATTCCATACCAAAACGAAAAAACGGGTACTTTAAAACGTTAACCACCACAATAAGCCAAAATAGCTGCCAGCCAAATAATGCGCCAGCTTGAGTCGATGCAACTAAGTGTGAGCCACCAATGGCAGCGGTAGCCATTAAAATACCTGGGCCGAGCGCTCCTAACCGAGACTTCCATGTGCTTTGTGTGTACTGCATTAACTTCTCAAATTTGGTGTGTTATGTGCTTTTATTATTAATTTTAATCATTAATAAACTGTGTGAATGCATAACTTACCTAATTTACAGACAATAAAAAAGAGCCCTTAGGCTCTTTTTAAAAATAACACATTGTTAGTTATTAATTTAAATCCATCTCTTGGATGATTTCATGTGCTATTTCAGGTGTGGTACTTACAGGCTTTTCATGTAAGTTCGCTTTTATTTGCCCTTTACGATGCTTTAGTGCGGCATCGAGTTTTTTAGCTGCGCTGGAAATAGCTGGGTACATAACCTCGTTTTCCCCTTTAACCGATATTCGCGCACCTTCATAATTAGTACTAATTTCTGCTTGGAACTTGTGATGCTCTTTTGAAAGAATAATGTCGAGCGCTATCAATGATGGAAAATGACTCTCAATTTTAGAAAACTTTTCGTTAATGTGTTCTTTAATAGAATCAGTAACGTCAACATGGTGACCAGAAAGATTAATTTTCATAGGGTATCCTTTTTTATGTTACCTCATAGTTAGTATTGGGGGCTAAACGAATTAACACAAGAGAAAATAGCTAAATTTAGCAATTATTTATTACCCCACCTGATTTAGATCATTCATTTAGCATTAAGTATGCAAAAAGCCGCGTGATAGCGGCTTTTCAGAGGTGCTGATAATTCAACCAATTATGTAATTAATCTGTGTATGAACAACAATAATCTGCAAAATCACTTACTTTTACATGAAAGCTAACATTAGCATCAACATTAAATGACTCACCCGCATTAAATGTTTTCCACTCGCTTTCACCTGGTAATAACACATCCCACTGCCCTGCAAGTAATTCCATGCACTCTTTTTGGTTGGTATTAAACTCAAATTCACCGGGTTGCATAAAACCCAAGGTTTTCGCTTCACCATTTCCTAAAAGCACAGTTCGGCTTGATACTTTGCCATCAAAATATACATTGGCTTTTTTAACCACACTAACGTTATCGAACTTTGGCATGTTAACTCCTGTTATTAATTTATAATTTTGCTACCTCCACAGTGCCTGATACACAAAAGCCTTGCAAGTTAAGTGCTGTGAAAATTACTCACTTAGCAGCCAAAAGATTAAAAATGAACGACTTTATAGGGGAATTTGCTTCGAGCAACGGGCTAAACTTTTCGAACAGGTCTTTTAATGATTTGTGCACAAAGAGGACTATGAGACGCTACGCTTTAGAGAAGTGATCAAACAGCAGAATTGACTTTGTAATTTAGGTTTTGTATTGCCTCATTTTCTTCTCATTTACTTCTCTGTGTTCAAATAAATTTTTAATGATTTATGCACAAAGAGGGCTAGAAACACTGCGCTTTAGAGGCAGTGATAAAAGTACAACTCATAAAAAAGCCCGCTCTGTTTTACACAGCGCGGGCTTTTTTATGTTAAAGCAGTCGCTTAAAACAATGCGTTTGCTTTGTTAACGATGTTTTCTACGGTGAAGCCGAAGAATTCAAATAGCTCGTTAGCTGGTGCCGACTCGCCAAAGGTGGTCATACCGACTACGGCGCCATTTAGACCTACGTACTTGTACCAGTAATCAGCAATACCCGCTTCAATCGCTACGCGACGTGAAACGCTTGCTGGTAATACGCTTTCTTTGTACTCAGGCGATTGATCTTCAAACGCATCAGTACACGGCATAGATACAACACGTACCTTTTTACCCTGCGCACGTAGCTCTTTCGCAGAGTCTTGCGCTAGTTGTACTTCAGAGCCGGTAGCAATAAGAATAAGCTCTGGGTTGCCGTCACAACTTAGGATGTAACCACCCTTTTTAACGTCGCTTAATTGCTGTGCATCACGTGCTTGTTGCTCTAAGCCTTGGCGAGTAAAGATTAATGATGTAGGACCGTCTTTACGTTCAATAGCTTGTTGCCATGCAATTGCCGATTCAACTTGGTCACATGGGCGCCAATTGTAAAGGTTAGGCGTTAAACGCATGCTGGCAATTTGCTCTACAGGTTGGTGAGTTGGACCATCTTCACCTAAACCAATTGAATCGTGCGTGTATACAAAAATGCTTGGTTGCTTCATTAATGCAGCCATACGAACCGCGTTGCGTGCGTATTCCATAAACATTAAGAACGTTGCACCGTAAGGAATAAAGCCTTTATGAAGTGCAATACCATTCATAATTGCCGACATACCAAACTCACGCACACCGTAGTAAACGTAGTTACCACTTGCATCGTCTGCCGTTAAGCCTTTAGAGCCATCCCAAATTGTTAAGTTTGAACCTGCTAAATCGGCAGAGCCACCCATAAACTCAGGTAGTAACGGACCAAATGCGTTTAATGCATTTTGCGATGCTTTACGTGATGCTGGATTTGCTGGGTTTGCTTGTAACTGCTCAATATACGCTTGTGACTTTTCAGCCCAATCAGCGGGTAAATCTGAATTTGTACGGCGTTTGTATTCAGCTGCTAGCTCTGGGAATGCTTGCTCGTAGGCAGCAAATTTCTCATCCCAGCTTGCTTCAAGCTGTTGGCCTTTTTCTTTGTTATCCCACTGTGCATAAATGTCAGCAGGGATTTCAAATGCATCACCCGTCCAACCTAAGAACTCGCGAGATGCTTTAATTTCGTCATCACCTAATGGTGCGCCATGACAATCGTGGCTACCTGATTTATTAGGTGAGCCATATCCAATTACTGTTTTACAACAAATTAGCGTTGGTTTGTCAGTCACGCTTTTTGCTTCGCTAATTGCAGCACTTACAGCATCGCTGTTGTGGCCATCAACGTCGCTAATTACATGCCAGCCGTATGCTTTAAAACGTGCTGGTGTGTCATCGCTAAACCAGCCTTCAACTTCACCGTCGATTGAAATGCCGTTGTCATCCCAAAATGCCACTAACTTGCCTAGGCCTAATGTGCCAGCAAGCGAACAGGCTTCATGAGAAATACCTTCCATTAAACAACCATCACCCATAAATGCGTAAGTGTGGTGATCAACAATGTCATGGCCTTCACGGTTAAATTGAGCGGCTAATGCTTTTTCAGCAATTGCCATACCTACGGCATTTGTGATCCCTTGACCTAATGGACCCGTAGTGGTCTCAATTCCTGGCGCGTATCCATATTCTGGGTGGCCTGGTGTTTTAGAGTGCATTTGGCGGAAGTTTTTAATTTCGTCCAGTGGTAAATCATAACCACTTAAATGCAATAGAGAATAAATTAGCATTGAACCGTGACCATTTGAGAGTATAAATCGATCTCGGTCAGCCCACTCTGGATTTGTTGGGTTATGTTTTAGATAATCGCGCCATAATACTTCTGCGATATCAGCCATGCCCATAGGGGCTCCAGGGTGACCAGATTTGGCCTTTTGTACTGCGTCCATTGACAAGACGCGAATAGCATTTGCAAGTTCTTTGCGAGATGGCATGAATTCTCCTACCTTTATATGTATTTGCGCGGGTATTTATATACCTCCATTCTTACTTATTGTAGGGGCTGTGTGCAATTAAAAACCCATAAAAATAGGACATTATGAATATTTTTTAAGAACCTTTTACTATTATATATTTTATTTAGACGTCTAGGCGTAAAAAAACTATGCAAGTTCGCTTGTTTTAGATAAAATACGCGCCTTAATTTTTTAGCGCTAATACCGACGTTTGTGAAGCGCAATATTTGTGAGCATAATTACAATGGCAAAACATTTATTTACTTCTGAATCTGTTTCTGAAGGTCATCCGGATAAAATCGCCGATCAAATTTCTGATGCGGTACTTGATGCTATCCTAGAGCAAGACTCTCATGCCCGTGTAGCGTGTGAAACTTACGTTAAAACCGGTATGGTTATGGTTGGTGGTGAAATCACTACTAGCGCATGGGTTGATATCGAAGAAATTACACGTAAAACAGTACGTGAAATTGGTTACACACACTCAGATATGGGCTTTGATGCCGATTCGTGTGCAATTTTAAACACTATTGGTAAACAGTCTCCAGACATTAACCAAGGTGTTGACCGTACAAGCCCTGAAGAGCAAGGCGCTGGCGACCAAGGCTTAATGTTTGGTTACGCATGTAACGAAACTGAAGTATTAATGCCTGCTCCAATTACTTATTCTCACCGTTTAGTGCAGCGTCAAGCTGAAGTTCGTAAAAGCGGCGAGCTTAACTGGTTACGTCCAGATGCAAAATCACAAGTTACATTTGCATACGAAAATGGCAAGCCAGTAGGTATTGATGCCGTTGTACTTTCTACTCAGCACAGCGAAGATGTATCGCAAAATGACTTAGTAGAAGCGGTAATGGAAACAATTATTAAGCCAGTACTTCCTGCTGAGCTTATTACTAGCGCAACTAAATTTTTCATTAACCCAACGGGTCGTTTTGTTATTGGTGGCCCAATGGGTGACTGTGGTTTAACTGGTCGTAAAATCATTGTAGATACATACGGTGGCATGGCTCGTCACGGTGGTGGTGCTTTCTCTGGTAAAGATCCATCAAAAGTTGACCGCTCAGCGGCTTATGCTGCACGTTACGTTGCTAAAAACATTGTTGCTGCAGGCCTTGCTGATAAGTGTGAACTTCAAGTGTCTTACGCTATTGGTGTTGCAGAGCCTACTTCTATCAGTGTTGAAACATTTGGCACAGGTAAATTAGAAGAAGCGCGTTTAATTGAACTTATTCGTGAACACTTTGACTTACGCCCTTACGGTCTAATTCAAATGCTTGATCTTGAGCGCCCTATTTATCTTCCAACAGCGGCTTACGGCCACTTTGGTCGTGACGAATTCCCATGGGAACGCACAGATAAAGCAGACGCACTTCGCGCAGCAGCTGGTCTATAAGCCACTTAGCTAATATTTAAACGGCCCTTTTTAGGGCCGTTTTGCTATGTGTACTAAGTTAGTCGTAAAACAGTCTCGAACTGTTTAACATTTTAGGTATATACTCTGCTTATACAATAAAGCGTATTAGGGATAAAAAATGGCCGACAATTTTCGTGTTATATTTGTAGGACTTGCAGAAGGTGCAGACAGCCAAGCAGTGACCACTGCACTGACAGAAAAGCTGAAAACCTCGCCAGAAAAAGTGGCTGCTTTTTTTGATGGCAAACCGTTATTTGCCCCTTGCCCCAAAGATAAAGCACTCAAGCAAGCTAAGTTACTTTCAACGCTGGGGATTAAAAGCAAACTTCAGCAAGCTGCGGCTACACAAACGGCACCTCAAACAGCTTACGACAGCCAGCGAGATCAGCGCTTATTTGACGCCCTAGATTACATTACCAGTAGCCTAATTCGCCTTGAAGAAAAACTAGAAGATATTGAGCAACGCCTCCCTGAAGTTGAATTATCATTACCTGATGAAAACAATGAAGTATGGGAAGATGACGATTTAATGCTTGATGAGCCCCTCTCTACTGAGCCCAAAAAACGCGGCAACCTTGTTTTATATTCGCTGATTTCTACAGCCGTAATATTGCTTATTGTACTTGCTATGTACTTATTATTTCCTAATTTATTCTCTTTTTAATTACGGTTAAGCTATTTAATGAGTAATAATCGCGCACAAATAAGACACGATATTCGTAAAGCACGTAATAACCTATCAAAAAAACAGCAAGAATTAGCCGCCGAATCGCTTAAAGTGAATTTTATTCAACACTTAAAAAGCATAAATTCGGCCAAAAAAAGTCATATCGCGCTTTATTTAAGTAATGATGGAGAATTAGATACCTCATTGTTAATTAATGAATTATGGAACACTGACCAGGCTATTTACTTGCCCGTAATTCATCCATTTAATGGGGCTAATTTACTATTTCAACGCTATGAAAAAAACTCACCCATGAGAGCAAATCGCTATGGTATCTTGGAGCCTAAGTTGAACTGCTCTCAAATATGCCCCTTACCTGAGCTTGATTACGTTCTAATGCCATTAGTGGCATTTGATAAATTTGGTAATCGCCTTGGAATGGGAGGTGGGTTTTACGATAGAACATTGGCACGTTTATACGAACAACACTGGCAACAACCGCAACTTATTGGCCTCGCACATGCGTGCCAACAAGTCGATGAGTTACCGATTGAATCGTGGGATGTACCACTAAAAACGATCATAACACCCGATAAAATCTACTGTTGGTAACAACTAACCTTGTAAACTAACAGCCTATTTTGACACCAATGAGCAGACAACAATGACACAAGATGAATTAAAAAAAGCAGCTGCGTGGGCTGCACTCGAGTTTGTAAAAGAAAACACCATAGTAGGTGTAGGTACAGGCTCAACCGTTAATCACTTTATTGATGCCCTAGGCACAGTTAAAGACACCATCGTTGGTGCAGTATCAAGTTCAGAAGCATCTACAGCGCGCTTAAAAGAGCTTGGCATAGAAGTGTTTGAGCTTAACGATGTAGCAGCACTTGATGTATACGTTGATGGCGCAGATGAAATTAACGCCTTAAATGAAATGATCAAAGGCGGCGGTGCGGCGCTTACCCGCGAAAAAATAGTGGCAGCTGTAGCAAAACAGTTTGTATGTATTGTTGATGATACAAAACTAGTCGATACCTTAGGAGACTTCCCTCTTCCGGTTGAAGTTATTCCGATGGCACGTAGCTACGTTGCCCGTGAATTATTAAAACTAGGTGGTGACCCAGTTTATCGCCAAGGTGTAGTAACCGATAACGGCAACGTTATTTTAGATGTACATAATTTAAAAATTACCCATGCTAAACAGCTTGAAACACAAATAAATCAAATTGTTGGCGTAGTCACCAACGGCCTATTTGCAGAGCGCGGTGCTGATAAAGTAATTATCGGCACTAAAAATGGGCCACAAATTAAATAGGATATGGTTATGAGTAAGGTATCGTTAGCAAAAGACAAAATTAAAATTCTCTTGCTTGAAGGTGTTCACCAAAGCGCTGTTGAAACGCTAAAACGTAACGGTTATAGCAATATCGACTACGTTAAAACATCGTTGCCAGAGGACGAACTTATAGAGCGCATTAAAGATGTGCACTTTGTAGGGCTTCGTTCTCGTACTCATATTAACGAATCTGTATTAAACGCAGCTGAAAAGCTAGTTGCTGTAGGTTGTTTTTGTATTGGCACAAACCAAGTAGATTTAAACGCAGCGCGTGAGCGTGGTATTGCGGTATTTAATGCACCGTTTTCAAATACTCGCTCTGTAGCTGAGCTTGTACTTGGTGAAATATTGCTGTTATTACGTGGTATTCCACAGCGTAATGCCGCTGCCCATCGTGGCGGCTGGTTAAAAACAGCTAATGGCTCGTTTGAAGCACGCGGCAAAACCTTAGGTATTATTGGTTACGGTCACATTGGAACTCAGTTAGGTATTATGGCTGAAAATATTGGTATGAACGTGGAGTATTACGACATTGAAGACAAACTATCTTTAGGTAATGCTACACAAGTACATAACTTAACGCAGCTGTTGCAACGCGCTGATATTATTAGCTTACATGTTCCAGAGACACCGCAAACTAAAAACCTAATTGGTACAGCAGAGCTTGCCGTGATGAAGCAAGGGTCTATTTTAATTAATGCTTCTCGCGGTACTGTGGTTGACATTAACGCCCTAGCTGAAGCACTAACAGAGAAGAAACTTAGCGGTGCAGCCATTGATGTATTCCCAGTTGAGCCTAAATCAAACGATGAAGAGTTTATTTCGCCACTACGTGAATTCGACAACGTTATTTTAACGCCGCACATTGGGGGTTCTACTCAAGAAGCACAGGAAAACATTGGTATTGAAGTAGCAGGTAAACTCGCTAAGTACTCAGATAATGGCTCAACCATTACTGCAGTTAACTTCCCTGAAGTATCATTGCCTGAACTTGCCAACCGTAGCCGCTTGCTACACGTGCATCACAACCGCCCTGGCGTGCTAACGCAAATTAACCAAGCGTTTGCTCAGCACGGTATTAATATTGCCGCACAGTACTTACAAACGGATGAAGCGATTGGTTACGTGGTTATTGACGTAGATACCGTTCAATCTGAAGTAGCACTAAAAGAACTTAGTGCCGTTGAGGGCACAATTAGAGCTCGTATTCTTCACTAAATAATCAGCTATCAGCTATCAGCTATCAGCTATCAGCTATCAGCTATCAGCTATCAGCTATCAGCTATCAGCTATCAGCTATCAGCTATCAGCTATCAGCTATCAGCTAAAATAATAAAAGCCGTACTTGAATAATCAAGTACGGCTTTTATTTACTGCCACTTTATTTGTATATTTTTGCTTAATGAGCTTTTTACTTGCAGATGATTAGTCTCAATTAATGCAGTTGTGTTCTCTGTAATCTGGGCAAATAAACCGTCCGCCTCGCAACTTATATTATCCAACCCTATCCATGCATTTCGATTGGAGTTCTTAGCGGCATATAAACAATGATCAGCAATGTCAACGACCCGCTCCCAACTCAATGCTTGAGGCCTATTGGGTAGAAATGGGTAGCTTGCAAACCCAATAGAGCAGGTTTTATTAATCGTTTCGCTATCACTAATTTTAAAAGCGTGTTTTTCTATAGCCGCTCTAAGTCTTTCGGCTAATTCAGCGGCATTATTACGTTCTGAAAAACGTGCAACGACTAAAAACTCCTCTCCGCCCCATCTAACACAATAATCTAACTCTCTAAATATCTGCTTTAAAACGTCCTTTATCTGCATTAATACGGCATCTCCGGCAGTATGGCCATAAACATCGTTAACTCGCTTAAAGTGATCAATATCAATAAGGAAAAAAATTAGATCGGCATCTTTAATAGTTGCTAGTGTTTTTTGCTCGCTGTGTTCAAAGTATTTACGATTGACCAGCTCTATATCAGCAAGTAAGTTATTGGCTAAAAATCGTCTATTGTAGAGTCCGGTTAATTCGTCGATAACACTTAACTTTACTAACTCTGCATTCGCTTGTTGTAACCCTAAAGTACGCTCTGCCACTTTAAGCTCTAGTTGCTCGTTTACTTTTTTAATAAAGTGCACTTTTTTATATTGCGCGCGCACAAATAACCAAATAGCCAACACAACTAAGACTACATAACCGGTGTAAGCCCACCACGACAACCAGGGTGGCGGTAGCACTTTGATTTTTAATGCTGTAGCAGTTTCATTCCAAACCCCATAAGGATTACTCGCTTTAACACGTAAAATATACTCCCCAGTAGGTAAATTAGTATAAGTTGCACGACGGTTTTTATAATCCGTTTTTATCCACTCGTTATCTAAACCAGCCATTTGAAATGCATATTGGTTTTTTTTCGAATTAGAAAAATACAGACCACTAAACTCAAAAGTAACTAAGTTTTGCTTATGAGTTAACGTTATTTCAGAAGTACTGTGAATTGCTTTTTCGAGGCTATATCCAGATCTAATGTTATTCACAATCTCTGTTTGGGTAGCCGTTTTACGTTTAACTTCACCTACTGGTACCGACTTATTCGACAGCAACATATCAGTAAAAACCACCTTTGGAGGTCGACTATCAATTTTAATATCATTTGGATAAAAACGATTAAACCCGTTAATACCACCAAAAAACAACTCGCCCGTTTTACTTTTAAATGAGGCATCTGCATTAAATTCATTGCTCTGCAAGCCGTCGCTAACGTTATAATTTTTAAAGCGTTTTGTTTTAGTATTTAAGTGCGAGAGTCCTTGGTTAGTGCTCAGCCAAATACCAGTATTATCTTCTTCAATTCGGTAAATGACATTATTTGCTAAGCCATCTTCTTCAAAATAATGAGTGAAACTTCCCGTTGCCTTATCAAGTAAATTTAAACCACTGGCTGTCCCTACCCAAATATTACCTAAATGGTCTTCTTTGATTGCGTAGACGGTATTATGACTTAAGCTTCGAGGGTTAGTATCTTGATGAGTGAAGTGAGTAAACGTTTGTGTATCAGGATTAAAATGATTAATTCCTTTCCATGTACCTAACCAAAGGTGACCACGACGATCCTCGGTGATCACTCGGATGGTATCATCATTTAAACTATTACTATTATTTGGATCATGATTGTAGTGAACAAACTGCTCTGTAAGAGGATTAAAACGACTCAATCCTTGCCATGAGCCTAACCATAAATATCCATCGCGATCTTCTGTTATTACACTAATAGCTTCTCCACGAACACTATTTATATTACTTGGATCATGGCGGAAGTGCTTAAATTTCTCTGTTGAAGGATCAAAACGACTTAACCCTCCTTGATCGGCCCCAAGCCACAAATAGCCTTGCTTATCTTGGGTTATTGCGTAAATACGATCGTCGTTTAAACTGTTGCTGCTGGTGTCATCATGTCGATAATGAGTAAACTTCTCAGAAGCTGAATTAAATTTATTAAGCCCACCTCCCCATGTACCTATCCATAATGACCCCTCACGGTCTTGGGTAATTGCTCTGATCATATTATGGCTAAGGCTGTAAGGGTCTGTTCTTTGGTGGTTGTAATGGGTAAACTGCCTAGCAATTGAATTTGAACGATTGAGACCTCCGCCGTCCATTCCTACCCACAAGTTATCATGCTGATCGTAAATAATTGCTCTAACAATATCGTTGCTTAAACTATTAGGATTTGTTGCATCATAACGATAATGAGTAAATTGTTTCTTGGTAATATTAAAATAATTAAGCCCACCACCTAGCGTAGCTAGCCATAGATTACCTTGTTTATCGGGCGTAATTGCATCGACATTGTTATCACTTAAACTGTTGTCGTTATTTGATTGATATTTATAATGGGTAAACTTTTTTTCTACTAAATTAAAATAACTTAAACCGCTACCACGTGTTCCTATCCACAAGTTATCTAAATCATCTATATGAATGGCACTAATAGTATTATTGCTAAGACTATTTATTTGATTAGGCTGATGACTATAATGGCTAAACAGTCCTGTTTTTGGACTGAAATGGTTAAGGCCCCCATTCCATGTTCCTATCCAAAGTGAGCCGTTATCATCCGAAGTTATAACACTAATCGCGTCATCGCTAATACTATTTTTAGTATCAGCTTGATGGCGATAATGAGTAAACTTTTTGGTACTGGGGTTAAACCGATTCAGGCCACCTTTATCTGTTCCAATCCATATATTGCCTTGCGAGTCTTGGGTAATAGCGTGCACTGAGTTATCGCTTAAACTATTTGCATCGTTTGGATCATGCATATAACGGATAAACCGCTCAGTAGTAGGATCAAAACGGTTAATACCACCTCCTCGTGTGCCTATCCATAATTCACCGTCTTTACCTTGAGTAATTACCTTAATATAGTTATTTGATAACGAATACAAATCATCTTTCTGTTTTTTAAAGACCTTAAACTCATAACCATCGTAACGCGCAAGGCCTTCCTCAGTTCCGATCCATAAAAACCCTTGCTGATCTTGTAAAATCGCTTTTGCACTGCTTTGTGGTAACCCATTTTCTATTGATAAGCGCTCAAAACGCACAGCAGGACCTGCAGCTAATACAGATGGGATCGAAAACACAATAACAAGCCACATTATGCACAAATACTTTATTTTTTTACTCAAACAGAAAACTCCAATTACCAGGGGCTGTTGTATTTCAGAATTAAAACTTGTTTCACCGAGGGGAGACTTTATCACGCTACGAGTTGGTAACTTAGTAGGCGAAGAAAATAAGCAGGCAAAGCTGCAGCGTCAAGCCCATGTCCCTTAGCAGAATCCAAGCAATCACCTTTCATTTAAAATAGTAGGTTACTTTACAAATATATATAATATTTAATTAATAAAGACACAAAAAAGCGCGAGCTAAACTCACGCTTTCATTATTTAACATGTAAAGTCTGGTTAATAACTAGTGCTTATTTGCCTTTAACTTCTAAGTTTATAAACTTAACCAGCTCTTCAGGTTGCCCTGCTAATATCATTAGCTGCTGATTTACTTCCATCATGGTTTTACCTTCCGGTAGTTTAGCCGAGACACTAAGCGAATTTAGGCCTTTAGCAAAGTCAGTTAATGCTTGTGCTATTTCTTCGGTTACCGGCGCTTGTTGTAACTGTTGAGCCAGCATCATTTGCATTTGCTCTAGTGTCATACCTTGTTTGGCTAGCTCACTTTCTAGCAAGGTACTTAACTCACCTTGATTATCGAGCATTACACTCAAAGTACGTGGCTCTAACTTGCTCATTGCTTGCATAATAAGTGTTTGCTGTTGTAACTCTTGCTCATAAGTAAGCGGGGTATCACCTGCTGTTTGCTGAGCTTTGCTTATTTCTAGTGAAGCATCCATAAGCGCTTTAGAATTAGCCAGTCCCATATTCATATCAATGCTGGCAATATCGTTGGCGTGTAGTTTAACAACTATATCGCTGTTTCCAGATTGTTCATCGTAATCTAATGATGAGTGTAAATCATAACTGGCCGAGGCAAGTTGTGTATTTGTATCTGCTGGCAGTGTAGCGACAAAACCTTCATCAAATTGGAAATTCTTTAGTGTAAAAGCAGTATGTGGCGATATTTTATCGGTTTCGTAACCTGTTACTTCCACATGCTCAACTGTGGCAATATTTTTACCCTCAGGGCTAGTCACTTCTATATTGCTAATAGCAACACTATTTGAAATAACACTCGCCGATAGCTCTGCATAGTTAAAGCTTGCACCTGTTTGCTCGCTAACCAAAGCCAACTGCTTATCAACCTCAGCGCGTACCTCTTGGGTTGCTACATAGTTTGCATAGCTTACGCCACCCACACCTGCAGCAATAATCGCGGCTGTAATCACTAATTTCTTCATGTTATTTCCTTATTCTGTATATAAGCGGTATTACTCTAAAGAGTAACATTGCTCGGCAGTCGCTGTAAGCGTTAATTTATTAAGCTAAGTAGCTCGTGCACTGTTTTAACTGGCGTTATTTTAGCACCTAGCCCTTCCATGGATTTATGGTAATTACGAAATGGGATAAATATTTCAGTAAACCCATGTTGCGCCGCTTCTTTAACACGGGGCACACCACTGTCGATTGGGCGTACATCACCATTTAAACTTAACTCTCCCATAATACAGGTGGTTCGTGGAACAACGAATTCGTTTAAACTACTCAAAAGTGCAGTAACAAGCGCTAAGTCAATACAGGTTTCTGATTCATCAATTTTTAAACCACCGACAATATTAAAAAACGTATCGTGGAATATTTTGGTTTTAGTGTGCTTACGTAAAATACCGGTAAGCATTTTAATCCGATTCATATTTAAACCAACACATACTCGCTGTGGAAACTCTGCCTCGGTTTCTGTGGTTAAACACTGAATTTCAAGTAGTAAATTACGATTTCCCTTACGAATACAGGTAATCGTCGACCCTGGTGACTCGGTGGTTGAACCCGATAAGAAAATTTCACTGGGGTTATCAACACTGAGCATTCCGCGTTCACACATTTTAAAAATACCGACAGTATCTATATCACCAAAGCGATTTTTATTAGCGCGTAGGGTGCGCACTTGACCATCGTTGGTATCAATATGTAACAGTGCATCAACTATATGTACTAGAGTTTGCGGGCCGGCTATTTCATTATTCTTATTTACGTGAGCAATAATAAACATAGTCACGTCGTTTTGCTTACAGTACTGTGTTAATGCCTGAGCAGCACTTTTCACCTGAGAAGGCGAACCAGGGCTACCATTTGCGGTATCGGTAACAACTGCTTGAATGGAGTCAATAACGGCAAATTTAATTTTGTTTTTATCAAGCTCTTCAATAATAGTTTCAACACTGGTCTCAGACAGTAAATAAAGTTCATCTTCGTTGTAATTAAGCTTTAACCGGTTAACCCTGTTTTTAAACTGCGACAGGGACTCCTCAGCAGTACAGTAAAGTGATGGCATACGCTGAGACATTCTTGCCACTAAATCAGATAGCAGCGTTGTTTTACCCGCCCCAGGATCGCCAGAAATAATATTAACTGAGCCGGTGGTTACACCGCCACTTAGCACACGATCTAGTTCACCAATTTCGGTAAGCTGTTTTTCAGCCTCTGCAGTGGCTACATCATTAATCTTTTTAGAACCACCACCAATGCCGCCTGCATAGCCACCTACACTTGCACGAGCAGCTACCTTTTTGTTTTGCCCTGCAGAGGGTTTAAACTCTGCTAAAGTGTTCCACGCGCCACAGCGACACTGACCTTGCCAGCGTTGATAGTTCATGCCACATTCTGTACAAACAAACTCTACTCTTGCCGCTTTAGCCATTTAAACCTTACCTACTATTCTTTATTTTGAAATACACAGTGTTAAGCGCTTATTTTGCCATTGCTGGCTCTACCTTAGCAACAACGTCTTGTGGATCAGCGCATTTAGTATCACACTCACAGTATGCTAATGTAGTTTCACTTAACCTACTTTAGGGCATGTTTCTTGCTTTAAAAAACTAATTAACCCTTGCCAATTAATTGGCTATTAGAGAATAACAATAAATAACCTGAACTCTGGTTAAGATATTTACTAACATATTGAGTCAAAATAGATATTTGTGCTTATTTTTCTCTAGCTAGAGATTTTTAGTGAAAACAAGGCGAAATTACGCGTCAATAGCTAGCCTATTGCAAGTAAACTCAACGCAGTTAGCGCTGAAAATAGCTGCTTGAGATGGATTTATTATCCGGAGTTCAGGTTAAAAACAAAGTATAGTTACGCATAGTATTATGGCCGCATTTGGCGGCTTTGCGAGATTCGATTTATTAAATATTCTAATAAAGAATTGTAACAGTATACCTACTTTTTAAATTAGACGGTGACGATTTATAAATGGCTGATGACGTATTGCTTAAGCATGAAGCGCTTGTAGATGAATTAAAACAGTATTTAGGAAATCCTAAATTTGATCTCATTTTCAAGACAAAAACCGCCGAGTTAACTAAACCCGAGCAGTTTTTAATAAAAATGGAAATGTCGCGTTTATCTCAGCCGATAGACCGTTTTATTGATCTGCGTAGTTTAGTCACTGGTCAAGTAAAACCTTATGAATACAAAGGCAAGCAGCACTTTATGGATGACACCGCTATTGAAGTATTTGAAGCGGCTATAAAACAACATAAAGATTACACTCTTGCAGTATACGAAGCGGTAATGAATACCGAAAATAATTATCGCGTATTACAACAAAAATCAACGACTACCCCACCTAAAGAAATTGAATCATCGCGCGAATTGTCTACCGATGTAATTAAATTTGCAGCTTATGAAAATCGCAGTGAAGAGCGGATGAATTACTCAATTAAAATTACTATTGAGTATGACGGACAAGCAAAAATCGATGCAAGTACCTCTGATATTTCAATCAGTGGCTGTAAAATTAAGTTAGCGTCGCGCTATCGCTTAAAAAAAGGTCAGCTTATAAATATGCACCTAGTAGGCTTAGAGCAAGATTTTCAGCTTGGCCTCAAAAGTGGCGTTAAATATGAAGTCGTTGCAATAGAAAACACCTCAGAAGAATTTAATCATATCCGCTTGAAGCGTACATTTGAAGAAAATAACAGCGCGTTTGATCGTTTTTTAGAAAGCTTTATTCATGGCAATAAACGCCGTTATAAAGTGAATTTAGATAACACCCTCGATGCAGTTATTTCTAAAGGGTATGAACAATATTATATACCTAGGGTTAATTCTTTATATGTTTTTATTAGCCAGCAAAACGGCGTTTATTATCCTAGCCTGAGCTTAACTACTGAAAACAGTTTATTTATTCAGCGTTATTTTACTGATGAACGCAAAAAATCATGCCTTTACAATGTGTTAAATCATAAGCGTATTCGTACCTTGGCGCTAAAACCGATTGCAGTAAAAGAAGAGTATTTGTATACCTTTACCCATGTCTCTGCAGGAAAAATTTATTATTACTCAGCCACTCGCTCAGAGCTTGAGCAACAAGCAAAATTAAAAGCGTTATTTTTTGGTTTTGGTAGCCGAAGAGACAGTTGGCGCTGCTTTAAATTACAACTAATGCCGAGTCATACTGAAGATGCTTATATTCCTTTATCTTTACCTAACTCTTTAGGCAAAGATATTGAAAAACTAAATAAACCACCTTCACCACGTGTTGAAGGCGCAATAAAAGACGTTAAGTATTTAATGCTACTTACCCAAGTTGGTAATGAGCATGAACAACAACATTATCAACAATATGAATTTGATAAAGCCTTAGCCAATAAATTGAAATATTTTGGCCACAGTAAGCACGCATCGCCACCGGAACTTAATACTGTGCCTCTAGAGTATGTAAATCTTCGCTCTAATAAACGCTATTTATACAAAACTAATGTTGTGATTAATACTCGTGATGCGGTATTACATGGGCATACCCGTGATTTTTCAATATTTGGCTTACAGCTAGAGTGCAATCAAGAAGTGAACTTTAAAAAAGGCGATATTGTTTCGTTATCATTTCCTGATTTGCAAAAAATTACTAAAAACTATTCATTAAATCTTATTCAATATGAAGTAATGGCTGTGAGTAAATCGCTGACTACCATTAATTTGAAAGCGTATGTAGATAAAGGCTCATCTCATACTGGGGTCGATTTTTTTACTCTTTTAATAAGTAGCAATAAACAAAAATTAAAAGTAGCAGAAGAATCACCTAAAGTACCCGGGCTTTCTACAGCACTTAGAAATATGGTAACCAAAACGCTTTGCCAGTTTCCGATTTATTTACATAAATCAATGGCGCATTTTGAAATTGGCGCTATGGGATTTGGTTTATATCCAAGCCCACTGCATATTATTTTGCAAAATTTTTCCTTATTAAATGCTAAAACAGACTTATCGGATATTATTACTAAAGCGCATATTATTGATGTGATCACCCCTAATATTAAAGAGCGTACCCGCCAAGATCCGCCATTAGAGTTTAGTTTAATAATTAACTTTGATCCTAAAAAAGATAATATAGCGGATGCTATTACCAGCCAATGTGTTTTAGGTACTGACTGCAGCGAGTTTAAACAGCAAGTAAGAAAAGGGCTTAAATCTGAGCTGATTTTTATAATGCGTTTATATATTTCACGCACTGGTCGACTCGATACTGACTACCTAGCAAACGAGCTAAAATACGTCAGCCAATACGCAATTCACAAGGCCAAAGACTTAGAGGATGCTTTGTGGTCTGTATCAGGTGTTGGCGATATTATTGATGTCAGTGATGAAGCGCTTGAGCATTTAGCGCTCAACCAACAACAGGTTGAGCAAATGTCTAGACGAAAGCTCATCTGGTTAAATCGTTTACGTTAAACCTTTGATGTGTTTAGCGGAACCGCCAGCATATATAACAGTTGCAATAACGAGCCTTGGCAAATAGCTGCTTGGGCTTGCTCAACTACTTTTGGTTTACCATGTACAGCAACGCCTAAGCCAGCTTGAGCCATCATTTTTAAATCGTTTGCGCCATCGCCAATGGCAACCGTTTGGCATTTTTCAAGCCCCAGCTTTTGTTGTAGCGAGTTTAAAACAACCGCTTTTTGCTCAGCATCAACAATCCCACCTAACACTTTACCTGTTAGTTTATCGTCTTTAAATTCAAGCACATTGGCATGCACTTCATCTAAATTAATCAGCTCCTGTACTCGCTCAGCAAACGGCACAAAACCGCCCGATGCAATCGCTAAATACCAATCATGGTGTTTTAAAATTTGGCATAACGCTTTAATACCGGGCATTAAAGGCAGTGTACTTTTAAGCTCATCAATTAAACTCTTTTCAATGCCTTCAAGCTTAGCAACACGCTGATATAAGCTTTCACTAAAATCAAGCTTGCCTGCCATTGCCTGCGCGGTCACGCTGGCAACCTCGTCATATACATTCGCCAAGCGTGCAATTTCATCAATACACTCAATAGTAATGGCTGTTGAATCCATATCCATTACTAATAACCCAGGTTTTTGTAAATCAGGGGGACAGGTTACTTGCACTAACTGACACGCCAAGGTATTTGCAAAAGTTTGAAGTTCAAGTGGATTTATTACACGCTCTGCATTTTCTATATAAAAACATAATGCCGGAGATAACCCTAAATCTGGCTGATATTGACAAATAGCCGTTACTTTTTGCTGGTGAGCCGCAAAGAACTCAATAATGCTATTAATATGCTGAATATTAAAATCACCGCCAAAGGCAATACTAAATAACCCGTGGTTTCTGTTTGGTGTTGTATTTAGTGGTGTAAAAACACCTTGTTGGTAGCTAAACCATTTATTAAGAATAAGTGATGATGATAATAGCTCAGCGCTTTGCTGTGCCATGTTCGCGTTCGACATGGGATCTCCGTTTATATTTCCTGACATTTAGCTCATTGATAATAAGGATATGAGATACAAAATTCGCCATCAGGGGGGATTTAGGGTTATAGTGTAGTTGTAACATCAAATCAAAATGCTGTCAGCAGCATAAACGGTGACTATGAAAAATAACCATCTTAAAAATCCACTTACAGCCTCGCAAAAAAAGCGTCTAATTCGTTTATTATTGGCCGCTGGCTGCTTTGTATTATTAAGCTGGGTAGGAATAAACAGTAGCTTTCAAAGCCATCAACTACTATATGATAGTGCTGATAGTGCAGCCAAGTCACTCACTCAGTTTATGGCACTGAATGCCAAAAACCCGCTGATAGAGAAAAACAAATCGCAGCTCACCACCTTGTGCAACAATATCAGTAAAGATGAGTTTGTTCTTTCAGCCACCATTTATGATAAACAAGGTGTAGTGCTTGCAAGCAGCGATAATTGGCAATCACATCATGTATATGGCTTACTACCAGACTCATCGCCTGGCATTAGTAAGTTAAAAACACCGTTTGTTGAACAAGTTATTTCTGACGACAATCGCCCTATTGGCTTTGTATCTATTACCTATTTAACGCGTGCTGCGGTATCTTCAAGCCATAATCATTTTCACGATTTAGGCCGCCAAGTATTACTTATGCTAGTGATTGCTTGTATTTTTACTTGGCAATTAGGCCGAGGGTTAAAACGCTGGCAAGTAAATCGTTATATACAAAAAACGTCAGAGCACGAATCATAAAGCTGCTCAGCTAATCGATATTTATCGCTATTTGACTTTAAAGCATAGAGCGCATCAAACACCTTAGGAATATGCAATGGGGTATTTATTTCTCCCTGATAACCATTTAGCGGCATTGAAGGTGAGTCAGTTTCCAGCACTAAATGCTGTGACTCAAGCTTTGCTACAACCGCACGAGTTTTAGCAGCCCGCTCATAGGTGATAACCCCACCCACTCCAAGCTTAAAGCCCATTTTTATATAATACTGTGCTTGTTGTATTGAGCCTGAAAAAGCATGGATCACACCGCCATTCTTAGGTTTACAACGCTTAAACGATTGCGCTATTAAATCATGGCTTTGTCTGTGATGCACAATCAGCGGTAACTCTAGCTCATTAGCAAGCGCTATTTGTTGCTCAAACAGAAAGGTTTGTTTTTCAAGGTTTTCGATACTGCGATCTAGCCCGCATTCCCCAATAGCCACAAGCTGAGTTTTGTTTGTTTTAGCAAAGTTATACAGTGATTCTAAGTGCGATTGCTGATGTTGCTCTAAAAAATAAGGATGTAGCCCTGCAGCTATTCTAATTTGTGGGTAGGTTGCTTTAAACTCGAGTAGTTTTTGAGACTGCGCCAAGCTAATGCCTGGCACAATAAATTGATTAATGCCCTTTGCTACACAGGCATTAATAAGCGATTCCCGATTTGTATCAAACTCACTAAAATCGAGATGACAGTGTGAGTCTATAAATTGCAAAACCAGTAGCCAACTAAGGGTTTAAGCGGGTTATTTGCCAGCTATTGTCGGCTTGACGCAGATACATAAAGCGATCATGTAAACGATGCGCTCCGCCTTGCCAAAACTCGATTTTTTGCGGCACAACACAATACCCGCCCCAAAAGTCAGGGAGCGGAATTTCACCTTTAGCGAACTTGTTTTTCATGTTGGTAAAGGTTTCCATTAGCACTTTACGCGACGAAATTGGACGACTTTGTTGCGACGCCCATGCGGCTAATTGACTTTCTTTAGGTCGAGATAAAAAGTATTTAGCAACAGCCGATGTAGGTAATGGCTGCGCTTCACCATACACAATTACTTGGCGATCCATAGGGTGCCATGGAAAGTGCAAGGAAATTTTGTTATTGCCTTTTAGTTCTTGCGCTTTACGTGAACCGGTATTAGTAAAAAACACAAAACCGTTATCATCTAAATGCTTTAGCAACACAATACGCTGTGAAGGCTGACCGGTTTCATCGACCGTAGCGACCACCATTGCTGTAGGATCAGGCAAGTTACTACCAACAGCATGCTCAAGCCACGTTTCAAACTGCTTAAACGGATCATCAAGCAAGTTGTCTTCACTAAGCGCATCTTGCAGGTATTCACGACGAATATCTTCGAGTTTCATATCAAATCCTTCTTTAAAAGCTATCAGCTACAAAATTGGTGAACATTCCGAACAGTGTCAATATAAAATTATCTGCAAGTGTAGGCGTGCTAGCAAGGCGGTAAAACTATTTATGTCAAGGAGCATACGGTTTGTATGTGACTTAGGCTAAATAATTTTACCAACGCAGCTAAAGCGAACTACACGCAGCAGACGCTCACCTAAGTAGTTTAGTCTAAGATAAGGCGGACACTCGACTTATCCCTATGAGCATACGTAGTTGTATGTGATTAGGGTCAGTCGAGTGGACAACGCAGTATTAGATTAAAATACGACGGTGATTACATTTGCTCCATGACTTCGATACCTAGTAGATCTAAGCCTGTGCGCAGCGTATCTGCCACTAAATTACACAACACTAAACGACTATCACGAACACTTGGCTCTACGCCCTCTTTAAGTACTGGGCAAGCTTCGTAGAATGTCATATATAGGCTAGCTAGTTCGTATAAGTAACCACATAATACGTGCGGTGTGGCTTCATTGATCATCAGATCAAGAACTTCTTCTAACTGCAATAATTTAAGCGCGAGCGTTTTCTCTTGCGGCTCAATAATGCTCACATCAGCCTTTAAGCTTGCAGCATCAACACCTGACTTACGGAAAATACTGCGAACACGCGTATACGCATATTGTAAGTAAGGGGCTGTTGCGCCTTCAAAGCTTAGCATGCTGTCCCAGTTGAAGATGTAATCGCTGGTACGATGCTTAGAAAGGTCAGCATATTTAACTGCGCCAATACCCACTTTACGTGCAATTTCACTACGGTCTTCGTCAGATAAATCTGATTCACGCTCAGCGAGTTTAGCTGCTGCGCGAGTAATTGACTCTTCAAGTAAATCAGCTAATTTTACCGTGCCGCCTGTACGGGTTTTAAATGGTTTGCCATCAGCACCCATCATGGTGCCAAATGGGCAAAACTCGTAACTGGTTTCATCACGTAATAAACCAGCTTTACGCGCAGTAAGCTCCACTTGATTAAAGTGAAGGCTCTGGCGCGCATCAACAAATATTAAAATACGCTCAGCGCCTAGTTTGTTTGAACGGTAATCACACGCGGCTAAATCTGTGGTTGCATATAAGAAGCCGCCACCTGATTTTTGCACGATAAACGCTGAAGGCTCACCGTCTTTATTTGCCAGCTCATCTAAAAATACCACTTGTGCGCCTTGCGACTCTACTGCAATATTTTTATCTTTTAATAGGCTAATAATATCGTTAAGTTCACTGTTATAAGCACTTTCAGCCATAATATCGGCAGGCGTAAGGGTTACATTTAAACGCTTGTATACTTCTTCAGAGTGCTTCACTGAAGTGGCAATAAATAGTTTCCACAGTTTTTCACAGTGAGCGTCGCCACCTTGCAGTTTAACTACGTAGTTACGTGCTTTATCGGCAAAGCCTTCTTCGTCATCAAAACGCTTTTTAGCATCGCGGTAAAAGGTTTCTAAGTCAGCAAGCGCAACAGTGTCTAAATCAACACCTTGGTTAATTTGATCTTCTAAATGCGCAATCAACATGCCAAACTGTGTGCCCCAATCACCCATGTGATTTTGACGTACAACGGTATCGCCTCTAAATTCAAGTGCGCGTACTACCGCATCACCAATAATAGTTGAGCGTAAGTGACCTACGTGCATTTCTTTTGCAAGGTTAGGCGATGAGTAATCAACCACTACTTTTTGTGGTTTGGGGTGCTCGTTTACTGCAAGTTTTGCGTGGTTATTAGCGGCTTGTACGCTTTGTGCTAAAAACTCAGGCTTTAAGTGAATATTAATAAAACCAGGGCCAGCAATTTCAGTTTTTTCGGCAATGTCGCTTACATCTAACTGATCAATAATTTTTTGCGCCAATTCACGTGGGTTACTTTTCATTTTTTTAGCTGCGCCCATCGCGCCATTAATTTGGTAATCACCAAACTGTGGACGTGTGCTTTGCGTAACCGCTGGGTTAGTATCTTCTGGTAGGCCTGCGGCGGTCATAGCGGCAATGGCTTTTTCTACTAAAATAGTACGAATATTCATTATATTATTTACCTTTATAAGCCCGCCAAAGCAGGCTTTGTGTTAATTCTAGTTGGTCAGTTCTAGTTTTCACGCGTGTGGTTAAATGTCACTTCAGGGTAACGCTCAGTCGACAAATTAAGGTTTACACGACTCGGCGCGATGTAAGTTAAATTATCGCCACCATCGAGTGCTAAGTTGCTTTCGCACTTACGCTTAAACTCTTCAAACTTTTTAACATCATCACAGCTAACCCAGCGGGCTGTATTTACATTAACGCTTTCGTAAATTGCATCAACGTTGTACTCAGCTTTTAAACGCGCTACAACCACATCAAACTGCAACACACCTACCGCACCTACAATTAAGTCATTATTAATTAATGGTCTGAATACTTGTACTGCGCCCTCTTCTGAAAGCTGTACCAACCCTTTTAATAACTGTTTTTGTTTTAATGGATCGCGCAGGCGAATTCGGCGGAACAGTTCAGGGGCGAAGTTTGGAATACCGCTAAACTTAATTTTTTCACCTTGGGTAAAAGTATCACCAATTTGAATCGTACCGTGGTTGTGTAATCCAATGATATCACCAGCGTAAGCATCAGCCGCACGCTCACGATCGCCCGCCATAAAGGTTACCGCATCAGAAATACTAACTTGTTTACCGATACGCACATGATTCATTTTCATGCCTTGGCTATATTTACCCGATACAATACGCATAAAGGCAATACGGTCGCGGTGCTTTGGATCCATGTTAGCCTGAATTTTAAATACAAACCCAGTGAAGTTTTCTTCTGTGGCTACAACTTGGCGATCTTCAGTCTCACGTGGTAATGGGGTTGGCGCCCATTGAGTTAACCCATCTAAAACATGATCTACACCAAAGTTACCAAGTGCGGTACCAAAATACACAGGCGATAACTCACCCGCTAAGAATAGATCTAAATCAAATTCGTGTGATGCACCAATAACCAACTCTAACTCGTCACGTAATTGCGCTGCAAGTTCATCACCAATGGCTTGGTCAAGCTCAGGGTTATCGAGCCCTTTAATGCTGCGTACTTCTTGAATAGTGTGACCTTGACCCGTTTTATATAAAATGGTCTCTTCGTTATGGATATGGTAAACACCTTTAAACTCTTTACCACAGCCAATGGGCCAAGTAACAGGTGCACAGGCAATATTTAGCTCTGTTTCTACTTCATCGAGTAGTTCCATTGGGTCGCGAATATCACGGTCACATTTATTCATAAAGGTAACAATAGGCGTGGTACGCAGGCGTGTTACTTCCATTAGCTTACGGGTACGTTCTTCTACACCTTTAGCAGCATCAATGACCATTAAACACGAATCTACCGCGGTTAAAGTTCGGTATGTATCTTCAGAGAAGTCTTCGTGTCCTGGGGTATCAAGTAAATTAACTAACGCATTGTTATATGGAAATTGCATTACAGAGGTAGTAACAGAAATACCACGCTCTTTTTCCATTTCCATCCAATCCGACTTAGCATGCTGATTAGAACCACGGCCTTTAACCGTTCCAGCTTTTTGAATTGCTTGTCCGAATAACAATACTTTTTCAGTGATAGTGGTTTTACCCGCATCCGGATGCGAGATGATCGCAAAGGTACGGCGTTTATTAATTTCGCTAAGGAGATTTTGGTCTGCCATTAAAAAGGTTCTTTTAGTTGATATACGGATGTATTTATATTTTAGTATGCTGAGCTTTTAAGGCTAAAAACAAGCTAACCTCTAAAGCTCAACATACCCCAACAAGAACCCAAATTAGTTCTTGTGATGCTATCCGTTAAGTTAATCGTAATTGAAGACTATTTTCGCTGATCTTGGCGCTATAAACAATCAATGGTTAGTTATTAACGGATCTTTTTTAATGAAGCGATTAATATTGGTGTTTCCAATTATTATTAACAATATCGATATAAATTGCCCACTAACTTAACACCAAGCTTGAGTAATAATGCTGTAAATCATATTATTGGTCAATTACATGGAAGATTTGATGTTGGGTAATGAAAACCAGTAAGCTAAGTATTCGATTATTATGGTATATAACTCCACTGGTTATACTGCCGTTGTTATTTTTAGGGGGCTTTACGCTCACTAATGTAACCAACTCCACGCAAAAACAAGCCGACTTGATCATGAGTCGCTTTGTAGAACAACAGCAGCAAAAAGTATTCAACTATATCGATTCTTTTCATGCAACGGCTAAGTTACTCTCTGCTTCACCGGTACTAAGTGACTTTTTAGCTAAAGATTTATTTGAAGACGCCAGCTATACCTATCGCCTTGGCGCGTTAATGGACGTATTTGCCAGTTACAGTGAAGCCTACCCTGACATTATTAGTATTAACTTAGTCTCAAAAACCGGTAAAAGTGACGCCTATTACTCCAGTAATTTAACCGTAGCGCCCAAATCCTACCCATTTTTTGATCAAGTAAAACAAAGTAATTTAAGTCAGCAGCAGTTTATGGTGCAAAAAGAAGATGGCACCACCAATTTATACTTTGTACAGCGTATATATAGCGTCGACTATTATTTAAAACGCCCACAACAGCTAGGCTTTATTATTCTTAAAGTAGACCCCTCTATTTTAAACACCAGTATTTTAGAAGCGCCTTATAACAACACCTTAAATTTATTACTGGCCAGCGATGGTAAAATTTTATTTAGCTCTGATTATAAAATGCGCGGCCACTATGTTACTAAATATGAATTAAATAAAATTAACGATCTAGCTGATATAGGTAGCTTATCAACTATTGAGCTTTCAAGTGTTGATAAAATAGAGCGACTAATTTTTGCCGCCCAAATGAGTGGCGGCTACTATTATGTGTCGACTATTCCTAAAGCGGTGTTATATCAATCGGGTAAAGCAATTAGTGTGATCACCGGGCTAATTGTAATTATTTCTGTGATCACCCTCCCAATCTTAATTTTTATTGTGGTGCGTAATTTACTGCTTAACCCAATAGAATTATTAGGTGAAGCAAGTCATCGCGTTGGTGATGGCGATCTCTCTGTTACACTACCTGCTTATACTACGGATGAAGTAGGGATACTGTTTAACGACTTTAATCACATGATTAACCAAATTAAGCATTATCAACAGCAACTTGAAGAATATAAGCATCACTTAGAAGACAAAGTAGAAAGCCGGACTAAGGCGCTTGAATCGATGAACAGCAAGCTTGAAACCGCCATAGCCCAAGCAGAACAAGCAAACCAGCTTAAAAGCCGCTTTTTAGCCAATATGAGTCATGAAATTCGCACCCCGCTTACAGCTATTATGGGATTTACAGAGCAACTACTGCACAGCGAAAAAGCAACCAATGACAAACACCATTTAGGTACTATTCTACGTAATTCAAAACATTTGTTAGAGCTTATTAATAATATTCTCGATCTTTCAAAAATTGAAGCCGAAAAACTCGCGGTTGAAAAAACGCCGCTAAATGTTGTACAGCTTATTCATGATGTTGAATCAATCATTAAACCTTTAGCACAAGAGAAACAGCTATCATTTACAATTAATTATACACTTCCGCTACCGCATACTATTAATAGTGATATTACTCGCTTAAAGCAAATACTCATTAATATTGCCAGTAATGCGGTTAAATTTACTGAGCAAGGTCAGGTTACTATAACCGCTAAATACCAAGCACCAAAAACGCTTACCTTTGTTATAGAAGATACCGGCATTGGTATGTCGTCAAACCAA
The DNA here is from genome assembly GCF_013393115.1 of Pseudoalteromonas sp. Scap03. Lineage (GTDB taxonomy): Bacteria > Pseudomonadota > Gammaproteobacteria > Enterobacterales > Alteromonadaceae > Pseudoalteromonas. Next base: position 47,804 of record NZ_VDEU01000001.1, read on the forward strand.
ATTAATCGATTGTTTACGCCATTTGAGCAAGCCGATGCCACAACGACACGTCGGTTTGGTGGTACGGGATTGGGGCTGTGTATATCAAAAAATTTGGCTCAATTGTTAGGTGGGGATGTAAGTGTAACCAGTGAGGTGGGCGTGGGTAGTTGCTTTACTATCGATATAGATTGCCATTTGAATAATAGCCTTGGCGGCAATTTATTATTAACCGAACACTCTCAACTAACACCAGAAAAGGATCCGCAGCTATCTTTTGCGAGCAACAGCTTTGATGCACAAATTTTGGTCGCAGAAGATAACCCCGATAATCAGTTATTGATTAAATTGCTATTACAAACATGGGGATTAGAGCCCGATATAGCCAACAATGGTGCACAAGCTGTAGAAATGGCATTAGTAAACGACTACCAGCTTATAATCATGGATATGCAAATGCCGGTTATGGGTGGGTTAGAAGCGACTAAAATGCTTAGAGATGCAGCCTACGATGGCCCAATTATCGCCCTAACCGCGAATGTGATGAATCATGATATTGATACTTACCTTGAAGCAGGCTGTGATGAAGCGCTGGGAAAACCTATTGATAAAGACGCACTAGAAAATGTATTAGTTAGCTATTTACACCTTGAGCGTGATAACCAAAATAAGTGGGATAGCTTATTGAAGAGCGAAAAGTTTCAGCAAATAAACGCAAACTATTTAGCAAGTTTGCCAGATTATTTGCAACAGATAAAAACCCTATATAACAGCCAAGATTGCGAGACACTACGCGCCCTTGCCCACAGTATTAAGGGCAGCGCTGGTTGTTTTAACTTTGATGAAATTTACCAAAGCGCTTCAGCGGTTGAACACAGTTTAAAAGGTAATGATATGCCACAAAGAGAAAAGTGCGTAGCAGAACTTATTGCTGCAATAGAGCAAGCCATCGCTAATAAGTAATCGTTAAAAATTTAAACCCAGTGCCATGCCCATTAAAATCGCGTCTTCAAAGCCGTTTTTATTGGGTGCATCACTGGGGTAATAATTTTTACGTACTGACATTTCAATAAAGCCCGCACGTTCATACAAAGCAATAGCCCGCGTATTAGATTCGCGGACTTCTAAAAATAAGTTTTCAGCGCTGTGTTGCTCACCATAAGCTATAAACTGCGTTAATAACTGCTGAGCAAACCCTTGCCCCTGAAAGCTCGGAGCAACACAAATATCCATTAAGGTAAAATCGGGCCCTGCTTTTTCACCAATGTAAAAACCTATCATTTGCTCGTCGTCGAACGCGGCTAAATTAAAATAGCGGCCCTGCAAACACGACTGCATCGTTTTTAATGTCCAAGGATGTGTGTGGCAAGTGGTTTCAATGGCCATTAGCTCATTGATATTCTCATCGGTAACTGACTTAAAGTGTATCAAGGTGTTCACTCATTAATGCCCATAACGCACGTTTTTGTGCACTGGACAGGGTGGAATCAGGCAAGCCTAATCGTTGCTCATTAAACTCAATAGTTGATGACTTAACAATCTTGTTAATTGTTACAGGCGCAAATGCACGCTCAATATCATCTTTTAATGTATCACTGAGTATTAACGATGAATTAGCTGACTGCTCTGACTGAGCTGGGCGAAAGTGTTGATTAAGTTCAAGCTTTTCTATACCAAAAACAGATGCGTAACGTGAATGCATAACGACTCGATGGAATTAGTAAGATGAATAATATAGGAAGTAATCAAAACGATGTAAAGAAGAAATGGCAGGGGCGGAGAGATTCGAACTCCCAACCGTCGGTTTTGGAGACCGCTGTTCTACCAATTGGAACTACGCCCCTGCAATGACGATGAATTATAAAGACCTTTTGACAAAGGTAAAGTAAAAATTCAACTTTTCGGTTTGTTTGCTTTTTAAATAAACAAAACGGCGAATTAGCATGCTAATTCGCCGTTAGTTATTACTTAATTATAGCAATGGGAGGATTATTCCCACTCGATAGTGGCAGGTGGTTTACCTGAAATATCGTAAACAACACGAGAAATACCGTCGATTTCATTAATGATGCGGTTTGAAACAACACCTAAGAACTCATACGGTAAATGTGACCAACGCGCAGTCATAAAGTCGATGGTTTCTACACAACGAAGTGAAACAACCCAATCGTACTTACGTGCATCACCCATAACCCCTACCGACTTAACCGGTAAGAATACAGTAAACGCTTGACTTACTTTATGGTAAAGCTCTGCTTTGTGAAGCTCTTCAATGAAAATAGCATCAGCGCGGCGTAATAAATCACAGTACTCTTTTTTGATTTCGCCAAGTACACGCACACCTAAACCTGGCCCTGGGAATGGGTGACGGTAAAGCATGTCGTACGGTAAACCTAGCTCTAAACCAATTTTACGTACTTCGTCCTTAAATAACTCACGTAATGGCTCTACTAAGCCCATTTGCATATCATCTGGTAAGCCGCCCACATTATGGTGCGATTTAATTACGTGCGCTTTACCAGTCGCTGAGGCCGCTGATTCGATTACGTCAGGGTAAATTGTACCTTGGCCTAACCATTTTGCGTTTTTAAGCTTTTTAGCTTGCTCATCAAATACGTTAATAAACGTATGGCCAATGGCTTTACGCTTATCTTCTGGGTCTGATTTACCTGCTAAGTCATTTAAGAATTGATCTTCGGCATCTACTTTTACAATGTTTAAACCAAACTTATTGCCAAACATGTCCATGACTTGTTGGCCTTCGTTTAAACGAAGTAGCCCGTTATCTACAAATACACAGGTTAGTCGCTCACCAATAGCGCGGTGAATAAGCATCGCCACAACCGATGAATCTACACCGCCTGATAAGCCTAAAATAACTTCGTCGTCGCCAACGGTTTCTTTGATACGCTCAATAGCATCATCAATTATTTTTGCTGGCGTCCATAATTTTTCACAACCACAAATATCAATAGCAAAACGTTCTAATAAGCGTTGACCTTGATGTGTGTGTGTTACTTCTGGGTGAAATTGTACGCCGTAAAAACGTTTTTCTTCGTTAGACATTGCCGCATGTGGACAAGTAGATGTTTTAGCAGTAGTTTTAAAAGTATCTGGAATTTCCATTACTTTATCGCCGTGGCTCATCCACACGTCAAGTACGCCATTGCCGCCATCAGTAATATGATCTTCAATTGCATCAAATAATGCACAGTTACCCACTTTTTCAACTTGTGCGTAACCAAATTCTTTTTTATCTGAGCTATGTACACGGCCGCCAAGCTGCGTTGCCATAGTTTGCATACCGTAACAAATACCAAGTACGGGTACGCCAGCATTAAATACATACTCAGGAGCACGCGGGCTGTTTTCAAGCGTAGTTGATTCTGGGCCACCTGAAAGGATAATACCTTGTGGGTTAAACTCGCGAATTTGCTCTTCGGTTACATCCCAAGCCCAAAGCTCACAGTAAACACCAATTTCGCGTACGCGACGGGCAATTAACTGCGTGTATTGTGAACCAAAATCTAAAATGAGGATTCGTGAATCGTGAATGTCTTTGCTCATGAAGTATCTCGTAAAGTCAGGTGCTAAACGCCACCAGCTTAAGCTGTGTGACTATATTAGGGCTAACAAAGGTTAGCCCACTTATTTCAAGTTGTTAAGGCTGATTAGCCTAAACGGTAGTTCGGTGCTTCTTTAGTGATTTGCACATCATGAACATGCGACTCACCCATACCAGCAGAAGTAACACGTACAAATTGTGGCTTAGTGTTTAGCTCTTCAATGGTGGCACAACCGGTTAAACCCATTGCACTGCGAAGACCACCCACTTGTTGGTGAATAATGGTTGCAATTGGTCCTTTATAAGCAACACGACCTTCAATACCTTCAGGTACTAACTTGTCAGCTTGGTTTGATTTTTGGAAGTAGCGATCTGATGAACCTTCTTTTTGATCCATCGCTCCTAGGCTACCCATACCACGGTAAGACTTGTAGTAGCGACCTTGATAAAGTTCAACTTCACCCGGAGCTTCTTCAGTACCCGCGAGCATAGAGCCAACCATTACACACGATGCACCCGCAACCAATGCTTTTACAATATCACCAGAAAAACGAATACCGCCATCGGCAATCACTGGAATATCGCGACCTTTAAGGCCTTCAACCGCATCTGAAATAGCTGTTATTTGTGGTACACCACAACCAGTAACAATACGTGTAGTACAAATAGAACCTGGGCCGATACCTACTTTAACAGCATCAACACCGGCATCTGCAAGGGCAATAGCACCTTCGGCAGTTGCCACGTTACCCGCAACAATTTGTAAATCTGGGTAAGCTTGACGAGTCGCTGCAACACGGTCAATAACACCTTGAGAGTGACCATGAGAAGTATCGATTAGTAGTACATCAACACCGGCTTCAACTAATGCAGCAATACGCTCATCAGTACCTGCGCCAACACCTACCGCAGCACCTACACGTAAACGACCTTGCTCGTCTTTACATGCATCTGGTTTGTCTTGTGCTTTTTGGTAATCTTTTACGGTGATCATGCCTTTAAGTTTAAACGCATCATCAACCACAAGAATCTTTTCAATGCGGTGTTCGTGCATTAAGCTTAAGATATCTTCGCGAGCGGTGCCCTCTTTAACCGTTACTAGGTTTTCTTTTTTCGTCATCACTGTTGAAACCGGCTGTTCAAGCTTAGTTTCAAAGCGCATATCACGACTAGTTACGATACCTACAAGGTTATTTTCGCTATCGGTGACCGGAAAACCTGAGAATCCCTTTTCCTGAGACAGCTCAACGGCATCTGCAATAGTCAGATCGGCGGTTACTGTAACAGGGTATGAAACAATACCTGCTTCATAGGTTTTAACTTTACGAACATTTTTCGCTTGTTCTGCAATGGTCATGTTTTTATGAATAAAACCAAGACCACCTTCCTGCGCGAGGGCAATAGCTAAACGAGCTTCTGTAACAGTATCCATAGATGCTGAAATGAGCGGCAAGTTAAGTTTGATACCACGCGTTAAGCGAGTTGAAATATTTGCCGTGTGTGGCAAAACAGTAGAATGACCAGGTACTAAAAGTACGTCATCAAAGGTAAGAGCTTCTTTAGCGATTCTAAGCATTTTGGCAACTTCTCACATGTGGATCTAAGATAAGGAATTGCGGCCAAATTTTAACAGCGTTGCAGGCACTAGTAAATAATATTTTGTATTTATTTATGATAAGCTAGGTTTATAAATGTTTTTTGGTAGTTTTTATGTTTTCTAAGCCCTCGCAAACGGTTTATACCGTATCTCGCCTTAATCGTGAAATACGTGCCTTACTTGAACAAGGTTTTGCGTCTTTAGTACTCACCGGTGAAATTTCAAACTTTATCACCCCAGCATCTGGGCACTGGTATTTTTCGTTAAAAGACGACAAAGCGCAAATTAAAGCCGCCATGTGGCGAGGTAATAATCGCAACCAAAGCTACCGCCCTGTAAATGGCGCACAAGTAACCGTTAAAGCTCGTGTATCTTTGTACGAACCCCGTGGTGACTACCAGCTTATTGTAGAAAGCATGGAACCTGCAGGAGAAGGGCAACTTAAGCAAGAGTTTGACGCGCTAAAAATGCGTTTGGCTGCAGAGGGTTTATTTAGCTCCGTTTATAAAAAATCCCTACCCCAAAACATAAATCGCATAGGGGTGATCACCTCACCTACAGGCGCCGCAATTAAAGATATTTTAACTGTGCTAAAACGTCGTGCGCCGCAATTAGAAGTGGTTATTTATCCTGCTATGGTGCAAGGCAAAGAAGCGCATGGTCATTTAATCAAGCAAATAGAGCTGGCAAATCGTCGTAACGAAGTCGATGTGATTATTCTTGGGCGCGGTGGTGGTTCATTAGAGGATTTATGGTGTTTTAATCATGAGCAACTTGCTCGTGCAATTTATCAAAGCGAACTACCCATTGTGAGCGCTGTTGGCCATGAAATAGACACCACGATTAGCGATTATGTCGCTGATGTGCGCGCTGCAACGCCCTCGGCGGCCGCAGAGCTAGTAAGCCCCAATACGCAAGAACTGCACAATAGAGTTAACCAATTAATTAGCCGTTTAGCGAATGCATTTAAACATGACATTGCCGATAAACGCGCACTGGCAACTCAGCTACAGCATCGTTTAAATTTATGCCACCCGCGCAATCAGCTTAACCAAAAGTCACAACGCTTAGATGAGTTGAGTATTGCACTGCAACAGGCAATGCGTCAGCGTTTATACCAGCAAGAACGCGTGTTAGCTAATTTAACTCCACGCCTAATGCGCCAATCACCAGATAAAAAGCTAGCAAATGCAAACCATCAGTTAGCACAGCTACATGCAAGGTTACACCAAGCGATGCAGCAGCAACTACAAAACGCAAATAATACGCTTGCCTTACAGGCGAGTCGGCTTGATTCGGTTAGCCCCCTTAATGTATTAGCGCGCGGTTACAGCATAACGAAAACGGCGCAAAATAAAGTGGTTAAATCAGTGGAAGATGTAAAAGTGGGTGATGTGTTGATCACTGAGTTAGTAGATGGCCAAGTTATTTCAAAGGTAGAAGCTTAGCCATATTGCTAAGCGCTAGCCTTGCGTACTTACGGTAAACTCAATACGGGCATCGTTAGATTGAGATGCACTGAGTTTAAATTGCTGCCACCAAGGTTCAAGATGAAGCTTATCGTTAATCTCGCGCCATAATTTAGCCCCATAACTAACGGCATTCTGGTTTATGGTAAGCTCAAACTTGCAAATTGTTTGCTTACACTTAAGCGCTGTAAGCTCCGCGCTATCTGCAAACTCATTAATAATTAAAAAGTCATTTAACGCGACTTCAAGCTCGTAACTCCATTCGAGATTATCAGCTTCTTGCTCAAACTGTATTGCGAGCTCATCATCAAGCTCTACACTTTCTAATTGATTTAACTTTAGCTGTTGTTGAGACTGCTTAAGCTGGATTGATTTTTTTTCAAGCCGCTGATTAAGCTCAACCACATGTTGTGCTAGCTGAGTTTGTTGATCAGCCTCTTGGGCTTTATTAACCTGCACTAAACCTTGCAAAGTAGTTGGCTGATTATTGACTTGAGTGTTAGGCGAAGAGATTACAGCTTGTTTGGGCGCTGAGGAAACACCAGTGGAATCTTTAAAAAACAAAAAGTAACCACTTGCTAACGCCACGCCTGAAGAAAAACAGAGCAGCATGGCCACAAGGTTACTTTTATATATCATTTCTAGGTACTCAAAAATTAAAGCATGGCACTGGTGTGCGATTCGTTTTCTGGCTCGGGGTATTCTAAAAAGTTTTGGTTCATACTTTCTGCCGGGCACTCACAATCAGGACGACCAATAATTTTTGCAGGTACACCAACAGCAGTTGTGTGAGGTGGCACAGGGCTTAGTACCACAGAGCCTGCACCAATACGTGCGCCCTCGCCTACTTCAATATTACCCAACACTTTAGCACCCGCACCAATAAGTACGCCCGCTCTAATTTTAGGATGGCGATCGCCTTGCTCGTTACCCGTACCACCTAATGTAACCGATTGTAATATCGATACATTATCTTCAATTACTGCAGTTTCACCTATAACAATACCGGTGGCATGGTCAAACATGATGCCTTGGCCTACTTTACAGGCAGGGTGAATATCAACCCCAAACACCTCTGAGGTACGGCTTTGAATAAAGCGTGCAAGCTCTTTACGGTTTTGTTGCCATAAGCAGTTAGCTAAGCGGTGCGCTTGTATCGCATGAAACCCTTTTAAATTTAAAATCACAGTAAGGTAGGTTTCGGCCGCAGGGTCACGGTCTTTTACCGCTTTAATATCATGAGCAACATACGTCAGCATCCGGTCACACTTTACAAAAGCTTGGTCAAACAGCTCACGGATTGTAAAGGCAGAAACCACAGCGTCAGCTAGTTTATTAGCAACAATAAAACTCAATGCAGACCCTAAGCATTCGTGATTTAAAATACACGAATACACATGGCTCGCTAAAAGAGGTTCACGGGTTACTACTTCATTTGCTTCACTGCGAAGCTGTTGCCAAATTTCATGACGCATAATAATGCCTTAAGATTAGTACAAAGAGCCTACCGCTAATTCTAACGGATTTAGCCGCCTAGGTGTTAATCCCTTTGTTATTTGTTCTAGTTATTAGATATAACCAGGGTCTGTTGACCTTTCAAGGTTAAATTTGCAGCAGCCTGTTTGGTATTTAAGCAAGGCAGAGCCTATGCAGTGTGGTTATTCCTCATAAGTAGATGAAGGCGCTACCCGAAGGGTTCTGCCTAGAGGCGATTTACTCTTTGTTGTCTACATGGATGTAGGTAAGGGGCGTGAGCAGGACGCGGAAGCTTTGCTCGGTTTTTACTTATTCTTACATGGATGTAAGCCAGTAGAATAACGCAGGAGCAGTTATCGAGCCCACTAGGTTACAAACCTCGCGCCGCGATTAAACCGCCCCTAGTTTGAACAAATTTTAATCCGCAAAGGTTAACAGACCCAAGTATTTACAACCTAAAATATAAAAATGCCCCAATGCTTAAGGCTCCGGGGCATTTTTTAATACTTAAAAACTTAAATTATTGAAATACTTTATCCACCTTCACTACTTCAATATTTTTCGTTGGTATTGCCAGTTTGTAATCAGCAATCACTTTATCTTCAGCCACTAACTCGGCAGGTTTATCGGTGTTATACACCATAGGCGAGGTTTGCATAGTTGCTAAACGTTTTTGCATATCTTCACCATCACCGGTAACAAACACATAGTGAATATTCTCGGTTTGTAGGTTGTCTTTAATCACTCGATTTACATCGTCAACAGTCAATGTTTTCAGTTTGCTTGTAACGTAGTTTACAAAACTATCGGTGTTATAAAACTCGCTATCTAGCGCATAACCTAACTGACGATTTTGACTAGCAACCATTTGCGGCACAAAGTTAATTAAAAAGTTACGTGTGGCTTCAAAATCAGCCTCAGTCATGCCATTTTTAATTAATTTATCTAGCTCAAATAATGCGGTACGGGTAGCAAAATGCGCATCGTTGTTTGAGCGCAGTGGACGCAGCCACACCTGGAATATTTGCTCCGAGCGGCCTAAGTTTGCATCAGGTTTAGTTTGAAACATACCCCTAGGGAAGTATTCAATATAGGCGTAATCGCCATAGTTCATGCCACGCGTTTGACGAATACGTTCGTACAAGTAACTGTTAGAACTACGATGCTCACCAAAGTACGAACGCACTAGCCACAATGCAGTCCAGTCTTCGCTGCTACGAATTGTATCAATAGGAAAGCCAAACGATACAGCTGTTGATTGCGCTGACTTTTCAACAATTGTTGCATGATGACCTTTAAGCTCTGGCGCATCAGGGATTGTTAAGCGGCTTTGTTCGCCTTTTGGAAGTGTCGCCAAGTCAGCTAACATTTGTGCTTTAAGTTTTTCAGGTACGGCACCAATTAAACCCACAGTAAGTTTAGCTTGTGTAAGTTCAGCATTATAAAACGCTTTAACATCATCAAGAGTCAGCGCTTCTAAATCAGATAAGTCACCGTAGTTATAGCTTTCATAAGGGTGGCCTTTATAAAGCACGCTGTAGAGCACTTCTTTACCCAACTCTTCGTCGTTAGAAGCTTTTAAGCCTGATTTAATGCCATCGATCATTTCTTTTTTCAGGCGCTTAAAGTCATCTTCTCTAAAGCCTGGGCTTAACAGCTGCTCACTCACTAAAGCATACCACTGAGCAGCATTATCTTTATGAATACGCCCTTGGAACGACAGCATTTCTTTATCTATTTGATAACCAAAACTACCCGCCAGCGGATACATTGCCTTTTTAATATCTTTGTAACTCATTGAGGTTGAGCCACCTTGCGCCAGCATTGCGGCAGTTAAAGCCGCTACGCCTTTTTTACCCTGCGGATCGGCAGCGGCACCGGTATTAAATAATAAGTTAATATCGATTAACGGCGAGCTATTGGTTTTATCAAGCACCTTAAAGATAGGCTTACTCGGTGCTTGCTGATACTTAGCTACCAAGGCATTTAAGTCGCTTTCTTGCTCAAAACCAGGGGCTTTATCAAGTGCCGACATAGTAATTGTGGTGCGGGCATTATCAACAAAATACTTATTTGCAACGGCTCTAATATCTTCGCTAGTGATATTGTCTGCCGATTTATACAGCTGATTAATCACCTCAGGATCGCGCTCAAAATGCATATAGCTGGCAAGTGTAGAGGCAATTGCTTGCGATGAATCTAAACCATTTATAAAACTGTATTTAAGGTTAGACTTTAAATCGCTGAGTTTTTGGCTATCAACCAACTCGGTACGCGCTTTAGCATACGTACGATTAATGGCATCACGTACTGTGGCTAAATCATCGGCATTTTCAACTTTTACAAATACATGCAGTAACCCTGGATCTTTTGTCTCTGGGTTGTAGGTAAACATTTGACTCGCTATTTGCCTTTCTACTACCAGCTCTTGGTAAATATCTGAATTGCTAGAAAAATAAAGCTGCGAGAGTAAATCTAATGCGGCTCTGTCTTTTTTCTGAGGCTCCCATGCGGCGCCTTTATACGACACAAGTAACCAGTGACCAGGTAATCCTTCGTTTTGCTCATGCACATATTTTGGCGCTTGTTGAGTTGGCTCTTTTGGAATATCAGCAACATAGTCGCCTTTTTGCCAGTTACCCCAGTGCTTTTTAACCATCGCCATGGTCTCTTTTGGCTCAACATCACCAACAATCACAAGCGATACATATTCAGGCTTATAAAACTTAGCAAAAAATTCTTTACCGTAGGCCATTTGATCTGGCATGGCTTCAATATCTTCAAAAAAGCCCATAGTAGTGTGTTTATAGGTATGTTTATCGAACGCTTCTTGGCGTACCGCACTTAATAATTTACGAATTGGACTGGCATTATTTTTTAAGTACTCGCCTTTAACCGTTAGCGCTTCCGTTCTAAATTGTTCTTCGGTGTAGCTTAAGTTTTGAAAAATATCAGCTTCAATCTCAAGTACTTTATCAAGATGCTGTTTTGAAAAATTTAAGTGGTAGTTAGTGTAATCGTTAGTTGTATAGGCGCGGTTATCAACCCCTGAATTTTTTAGAATATCTGAATACACATCTTGCGGAAACTTTTCAGAGCCTTTAAACATCATGTGTTCAAAAAAGTGAGCAAAACCAGTTTTACCCGCTTCCACTTCATTACGCGAGCCAACAGATACAGGTATTTGTAGCGATACTACATCTGGGTAATCGGTTTTAACTACCATAACGCGCAAGCCGTTATCTAGCTCTTCTATTAGGTAATCTTGTGAAAAAACACGCTCATCTGCTTTATTAACTTGTTCTTGTTGGGCTACTGTTTGCGTGTTTTGACTTTGCTGCATAGCGCAACCCGTTAAAGCCAGCGATACCGCTAGGCTAGTTGCCAATAATTTAAATTTCATTGTTATCCCTTTTTAAATTGAGCAATTTTTAAAACATTTACCAAACTAAGTATGCCGTAAAGTAATTAAATATAAGAGCCCTAAGCCTATTAATTATGTAAACAACTGTGTCAGTTATTGCTGGTAACTTGGTTTAACTATGAAAATAATTCACGTTAGTTGAGAAACTTTCAATAAATAAATCTATCTAGACGTCTAAATGGCTGCTATATTAAATCCATCATCACAAATTAAGCTGGAATGGGGATTATGGCTTTATCACTTCAAGAAAAAATACAGGACACCAACCAAGGTGTTTACCTAATTGGCACAACACCGCCAAAAATTGGGACTGATAAAGCGCAATTAAAAATCATTGCCGAAAAGTTATTAGGCCGTTTACACGAAATTGAATATGACGGCGTAGTTATTTATGACATTCAAGATGAAAGTAGCCGTACAGAGCAAGCGCGTCCATTTGCATTTAAGCAAACAGTTGATCCGCGCGAGTACAGCCAACTCTTACGAGGCTTATCTGATCTTGATGTAATTACTTATAAAAGTGTAGCTCAGCGCGGTGTGAGTGAGTTTAAAGCGTGGTTAGATGAAACCAAAAATGACTACGATTTAAAAAACGTGGTGTTAGTGGGTAGCCCTTCATCAGCAGGTGATATAAAGCTGAGCTTACCGAATGCCTATAAAACACTGGCAGAGCAGTCTGAAGATTTCTTTTTAGGTGGTGTAACCATTGCTGAGCGCCATGCCAATAAGCGCAACGAGCACCAACGCTTAATAGAAAAAACAGCACAAGGATGCCAGTTTTTTATCTCTCAAGCCGTTTACAATGCACAAGCAACCATAGATTTAATAACCAGTTATGCGCGCACATGCAAAGCACAAGGCCTGACACCTAATCGGATTATATTAACCTTTACGCCTTGTGGTGGTGAAAAAACCTTGGAGTTTATGCAGTGGCTAGGTATCTCGGTGCCAGAGGCAACTAAATGGCGCATGCTTGATTCGGAAAATACACTAAGCGAATCAGTGCGTATTTGTCGTGAAAATCTCGACTCAATTTTAAAAAGCTGTGCGCACTTAGGTGTGCCACTGGGTTTAAATATTGAAAGCTTAACCAATCGTAAAGAAGAAATAGATGCGTCTATTAACTTATACCGTTTATTAAAAGCCACAATGGAACTCAACCTTGCGGAGAAACTGATAGCGTAAAGTTAAACTGATTTATACCGTACTTGGCAAGCTGCTGGCTTGCCTTTTTTATATTTCCAAGTTAGTTAATAAAATAATTGAAAACAAAAGATTAAATACACACCCATTTTGCTATTACTTCAAACATACTTTCAACTTTAATAGGCTTTGAAATATAGCCATTCATACCGCAACCTTTCGCCTTTAGTAAATCGGTTTCTCTTGTATTAGCAGTCATTGCAATAATGGGTAAATTTTTAAACTTTGCTTGTTTTTTTATTTCTTTGGCTGCTGTGTAACCATCCATTCGGGGCATCTGGCAATCCATTAACACCCCATCATAGGTTTTATTTTTTAGCGCTTCTAATGCCTCAATACCATCATTGGCAACATCAACGATTAAGCCTTTTTTGCGAAGTATTTGTGTTGCTACTTGCTGATTGAGCGGATTGTCTTCAACCAATAAAATATGAATACCTTGAAGCTTTTGTAATGCATTTTGTGTATCTGAGCTCTCTTGTGATTCTGGCTTATTAAGTGTTTTTATATGCATAATTTGTAAAAGTACATTGTATAATGTGCTTTTAATAATTGGTTTGATCAGCACTTTATAAGTGTTATCAGCAAATCCTAGTAGGCTTTCGTTGAGTGCTTTATTTTCACAAGGTGCTACTACGATTAGCTTTTTCGCATTTAATTTGAGTTCACTTCGAAGAGACTGCGCAGCCCTGTCATTATTTAAATTTAAAGTACGCCAATCTATAAAAATAAAGTCGTAATCATGTAAGGCGCTTAACCGGTCTAGCACTTGGTTGATATTATTTGCAATATCAACTTTAACTTCAAATCCAATAAGCAGCGTTTGTAATGATGCTAACGTACTGTCTGAACTTTCGATAACAAGGGCCTGCTTAGCCCTAACATGTGATATTTCAAACTCACTTTTTTTAGTCGAATAGCTAAGTGGAATAGTAAAGCTAAAACAACTTCCTTTATTGAGTTTACTGTTTACTAAAACATTTCCCTGCATTAGTTCTACCAACGTTTTACTTATTACCAAGCCAAGCCCAGTCCCACCAAACTTTCGCGTTGTAGACACGTCAGCCTGAGTAAAAGGTTTAAATAGTGAGTCTACTTGTGCTTGGCTCATTCCAATGCCATTATCTAAAACAGAAAAAGTGACACTGCAAAAATTGTCTACCTTTTGCGCTAACTTTACAGCTAATACAACTTTGCCGCGGGTTGAGAACTTCAGTGCATTATTAAGCAAATTTAACAGCACTTGATTAAGCCTTAATGCATCACCAATAAAAAAGTCAGGCAGTAAGGGGTCAATATCAAACAGCACTTCAATTTTTCTTTGTGATGCTAGCGTGCTAATAATATTGACAAGATTTTCTAGAAAGATATTAAAATTGAATTCTTTTTGTTCTAGCTCTATTTTACCCGCTTCGACCTTTGAAAAGTCTAAAATATCATTAATGATCCCTAATAAAGACTCTGCCGAATAGTGAATTTTTTCAACATAGTCGCGTTGCTTATCAGAAAGCCCGGTATCTAAAGCAAGATAAGCCATGCCAATTATTGCATTCATCGGGGTACGAATCTCATGACTCATATTTGCCAAAAAGTCTGATTTAGCATTATTTGCAGCTTCTGCATCTTGTTTCGCAAGTTTGAGGGCATGGGTTCTATTAGCAACCTCTTGCTCTAAGTTTTCAGCCGCTCCTTTGAGCACTTCATTGGCTTCGTAAAGTTGTAATGATTTGGCTTCTAATAGCTTTTCAGCTTCTTTTCGCGCCAAACGCTCTCGCTCTAACCTGCGCTGTAAAAGAGCAATGTCCATATCTAACCTACCAATGTTAAGTTAAACGTAGCAACTTGATGATCGTCATTGATATCGCTGCTTATACTTATATTTTCCTTAAAATGTTCGGCTGCGCCTTCTATTAATCCCTCAGCGAGCATGGCAAATGGGTTACTTGAATGATAAATCATCTGCATTTGGGTATTACTTAAGTGGTTGGTTTTAAAGGTGGGCAACTCAACGTCGGTATATAGTTTTTTAACTTCTACATGCACGTGCTGATCTATGGTATCTAAAAAATCAAACGTTGTAGTGAGCTCTTCAAAAAACTGTGGATAGTAGACTAAGAAGCGCTTTAGTAAGTATTTACCGTATTCTTTAACGAGTACATCAACCGGAATATCAACAATACTGCTCAGTGAGGTCACTAACTTTAAAAGCTCTTGCTTATTATAGTTACCAACACTGGTATAAGCCCCATTGGAATCCAGTTCGTTTTGCTCAATGATTTGATCAGCAACTGCTGGTGAAAATGTGATCTCGACCATTTCTAGAAATTCAGTAAAAATAATACCTTTCATACAACTACCCACTCATTAGCTATAAACAAAGTATAGTTTCAAACTAAAAAAATTCACGTACATAGCATGCGTATATGTTAATTAGTTTGCTGTGTATATTGGCATAACAAGTTAATAGCAATTAACGATTTAATAACCGATTTTTTTATTTAACTTATATTTTTGCTTATTTTTATACATTGATTGGTCTGCATCATTTAAAAGTGTTTCAAATGGCTGCTTTTTTTGCTCAGAAAAACTATAACCAACACTTAGTGATAACTCGCAAATTCCATCTAATACTAGTGCATTAGCAAACTCAATCGAAATTGTATTTATAATGTGGTCTAGTTTACTCTTATCATTTATTTGCATGACAGCAACAAACTCATCGCCTCCTAAGCGCCCCACGATGTCGGCATCTCTTAGGTGCTTTTTTAACGTTGTGGCTAATGTAATAAGGGCTTTATCGCCCGCTTCGTGGCCAGAGTTATCGTTTAATTTTTTAAAGTCGTTAATATCGATAAATAAACAACACACATCAAAACCTAAACGATGAGAAAGGTTTAGTTTTTGCTGAGCAAGTAAACTTAATGCTCGACGATTATAAATATTAGTGAGCGGGTCTAGCATTGCAATTTCGCGCATTTTTTCAAAATTATATACAAGCGCTAAATCGTCTTCTATTAAGTCTCGTAACTGATTAATGAGCTCAAAATATTCATTCGTATAGTTTGTTTCTTTGTTGTCTTTTAAGCAAAGCGTCCCAAATACATCTCCTTGCGGCCAGTGAATGGGTAAACCTAAGTAGGAGTTAACGCCATTTTCAACTACCTCAGGCATGGCGCTCCACATTTCAGTACTAGCAGCATCATTAACATATAAGAGATTGTCACTTTCGACCACATGCCTACAAAACATATCACTTTCAGGAGGAATAGTAGGGTTGGTCTCAAAGGTTGACCCACCCTCGTTTTTTCTGATAACTACTCGGTAACCTATGCTTGTTGCCTGTACTATATATCCGGAGGGAGCTGAAAATAACTCAGCAATTAAATCAATTATTTTTTGCCACTTATCTAGTGATATCTGACCATCAAGGCCAGTAAATGCCCACTTATCAGTCTCAAACATTTTATACCCCCGCTATTATTTACCTAAGTATAGGCAAAAAAAAATGCTTAAAAGGTAGTATTAATCACTGTATTAATTACATTGACTCAAAATTAAAGAGTAGATGTAAAATGTACCTATACTCAAACGCAAATAATGGAATAATTAAAGATATTTAGTAACTTAATTGTGCTTTAAGAACACTCTAATTTTTACTTTCGGCGTCTATTTGGCGCTCTTTGCCCTGTAATACGTTTTTTATCGCGATCTTTACGCGCTTTGTTAGTGTTTTTGCGGTTGTCTTTTGGCGGCTTATTTAAATCGGGCTCGTAGCCTTCAAGCCATTGTGGGGCTAAACGCGTATCAAGCAGTACTTCAATTTCTTCAAGTAGCCATTGCTCATCAAGACTCACTAACGACATTGCAAGGCCTTGCTCGCCAGCTCGTCCTGTACGGCCAATACGATGCACATAATCTTCAGCTATATATGGTAATTCAAAGTTAATTACGTATTTAAGTGCCGGTATGTCTAAACCGCGCGCCGCTACATCGGTGGCTACTAAAACACGCGTACTACCCTCTTTAAAGTTTTGTAATGCGCGGTCGCGAGCACCTTGTGATTTATCACCATGAATAGATTCGGTTTTTAAACCATCTTTACACATTTCTTTGGCAAGCTTATCGGCCATTTGTTTTGTGCGGGTGAATATAAGTACTTGGCGCCAGTTTTTCATGCCAATCATGTGCGATACCAGTTCGCGCTTTCTGTCTTCATCTACTGCGTAAATAACTTGTTCAACCTCTACAGCAGCAGAGTTGCGCTTATCAACTTCAATAAGCTCAGGATCTTTAAGCAATTTTTTACTCAGCTCAAATACACTGTCATCAAAGGTGGCGGAAAACAGTAAGGTTTGACGATCGCCTGGGATATGACGCAGTATTCGTTTAATTTCGTCAATAAAACCCATATCAAGCATACGGTCTGCTTCATCAAATACTAAAGAGTCCACGCTTGAAAGCACCACACTGCCCTTCACTATATGATCAAGTAAGCGCCCTGGCGTTGCCACTATTACTTGCGCTGTTTTAAGTGCTTTGATTTGTGGACCAATGCTTGCACCACCATAGGCAAGTGCACCTTTTATATCTGTACCTTGTGCGTATTTTTCAAAGCTTGCAAATACTTGCTGAGCAAGCTCCCTAGTGGGCGTTAAAATAACCACACGAGCAATGCCTGGTTCGTCTTTTTTAGCGGTATTTAAAAGCTTGTGTAATAGCGGTAAAACAAAAGCGGCTGTTTTACCGGTGCCAGTTTGAGCGCTGCCCATAACGTCTTTGCCCGCTAAAATTGGCGGTATCGTTTTGTGCTGAATGGCGGTAGGCGTAGTGTAATTATTTTGCTCTATTGCCGTTAATAGTAACGGGTCTAGGGCTAGTGATGAGAACGATGTGGCAGACATAAGCTTGGCTTTAAAATAACAAAGAACGCTATTATACCTGAGCTTTAGTAATAAAAAAGGCGCTAAATAGCGCCTATATAAAATGAAGTATTTAAGCCGGTTTTAATGTGGCTTTACGTTCATTATAAAATGCAATTAAATCATCTACGGTGCTTTGACAGTACTCACGAATACCCGATACGACCATGTGTTTTTCACCAAAACCCACTTTTTCGCCGTTTTCTAATAAATTAAAGCGCAAGGTTATTTTGCCGCGTTTACCAGCGTATTCAAAGCTTGGCTCTGCAAACTCTAGAGTCGGTGATTTAATATCAATGTTATTAAGGTTAATTATCATTGATTCATAAATAATCATAGGACGCGCAGGGTTTATCATTACCTCTTGCTTGCCCATTAAAGGAATAATTACATGCGGGAACGCAGCACCTGAGAACTCAACATAATTTTTTATTAAACTGTTTGTAAGTGTTGGGCATTTACTGGTTTTACCATCGCGTTTAACCTTTAAAATTACTTTTTCGCCATGGTTTACATCAAACTCTTCTCCAGGTTGTTCTGGAAAATTTAGCTTGGTATTTTCATCAACCATACCGGCAAAGGTAAACTCCATTCGCTCACTAATGCCATAGCGGTCTAACACTAGAGAAAAAAGTAAGTCTCCTGGTGCGCAAAACTTTTTAGCGTCTTTATCATGAAGCGGGTTGTAGTCGTCGGCTACACATTTAGCAAAGCGACAACCTTGCTCACGAGAAATTGAAACATAATCAGCATGCTGCTGATAGTAAGGACTTAACATAGTGTGTTCACTGCTTAAACTGCTTATAACCTAGCTATACTACCAGAAAAAAAATCTTGAGAGGTCGAATCTGTTTAATAAAGGCGAAAAATGATAATTTGCAACCCACTAATTAACTAAGTAAATTAGGCAAATACGAGTTTAAGGGATTAACTAATGAAGTATTTTTCTTTATTAATATGTGCGGTTTCATTTTTAACTGGCTGTAATAACGTTACTTACACAACCAATATCGACGACGACGTTTTATCAGAACACGTTTCAAGCCACATTAAAAAACGTGGCCTAGAGCAGTTTTACAGTATTCAGGACGCTCTCGATAGAGGTGCAAGCCCCCTTGGTGGAATAAAAGGCGAAAGCTGCGATGAATCAGATAATACGCGAACATCCTCAATTACCTATAACCGTTTGAAATCACAAGCTATAGAATCCCTTAAAAATGATGTGCTTTATTTAGGTGGCAATGCATTTACACTAGAGCAGTGCCAATCAGTATCTCGCTACAATTGTGATTTAGCCGTTATTTGTACAGGACAAGCCTATAATTATTAATAGCTCAAAATTATCTAATTGAAACTATAACGCTATGTAATTCGTTTTCTCTCATTTCCCTCTATCAAACAACAAGCTGTATTTGCCAATGACTTTTTACTTTTTAGCTGCCGCTATTTTATGTGTTTTCCCACAGTGTAAACTCACTGTATTTCGCCAACCATTATGGCAATACTTATTGCTGCTAAGTGTTATTACTGCCTATTATCAAGAATATATAAATTTAAACGCGGTTGCTGTTATAGCTGTTTATGTGGGATTGTTTCACTTTACGCTATTGGCAACCTCAGCGTTAAAAGGTAATGTTCTAACGTCTTTATTTATAATAGCCTCACTCGGGTTAGCCTTACATTGGTTTGCGGGTTTTAATAACCTGCCAATTGTTGTTAATGAACAAGTCACCAGTAACGCAATTGCATTTACCCTGTATGCTAATTTCGATAAAGCATTAGCGGGTTTAATGCTGAGCGCTTATTTTTTTGCAAAAAACAAAACGATAAAGCCAGTAACTATCGGCTACCCTGCCTTAATCATAATTATCACTATTTTAGCGGCGCTTATAACTGCTTTAACGTTAAACCTTGTTGAATTTGCACCAAAAGTACCTGAATTTTGGTTGTTATTTATAGCTATCAACCTACTTTTTACCTGCGTTGCAGAAGAGGCATTATTTAGGGGAGTGATACAAACTAAGCTTTCAAAACTAATAACCCCGAGCAGGTTTGCACTGCTCGCACCGGTGATCAGTACTTGTGTATTTTCACTGGCACACTTTTCAGCTGGAACTCATTATATGCTTGTGGCGGCCGTAGCAGGTTTTGGTTATGGCTATATTTACTATAAAACAAGCCGATTAGAATGGGCCATTTTATGTCATTGGCTCGTTAACGTGTTTCACTTTTTCTTATTTACTTACCCGATGCTGGCAACTCCATCTTAGAATTACAGGCACAAAAAAGCCGCTTAATTTAAGCGGCTTTTAAATAGCTAACCTGAATTAGGATTAATTACGCGCTTGGGTAATCACGGTATGCGCGTTCTATCTTTTTAGCCTGCTTTTTAGAAATACCTAAATGGGCAAGCGCAACACGTAAACGTGCACGCGATAGGTCAGACCCTAAAATCTCCATTGCATCTAATACCGAAGTTGATGATGTTTTGCCGGTAATAGCCACAAATATAGGCTCTAAGAAGTCTTTAATTTTAAGCTCGTGGAAGGTGGCTACTTCTTTTGCAATTGCAAAAATAGCTGGCTTTTCAAAGCTACGTAAGCCTTCTAGCTGCCATACAAAAAACTGCAGCGCTTGGCGAATAACATCTTCGTCAGCTTTACCTGCGGTTAATAGCGCTGGGTCGTAGGTCGGGATGCCGCCTACAAAGTGCCCTGCTAAATCAACCATGTCAGAGAGCGTATTTATACGCGTTTTAGCTTCTGGTAATACTTTAGCCAGCATGTCGCCATTAAATTTCCAGTCAACAAAACGCTGCATTAGCTCTGCATCAGTTAAGTTTTCGCGGATCCACATACCGTTTAACCAGCTTAACTTGTCTACGTCAAATACTGGGCCACCAAGCGATACACGCTTCATGTCAAAATGTTCAATCATTTCGTTAAGGGTGAACTTTTCACGCTCATCAGGCATTGACCAACCCATACGGCCTAAGTAGTTTAGCACCGCTTCTGGTAAGTAACCCATTTCTTTGTAGTAATTAATCGAAGTTGGGTTTTTACGCTTAGACAGTTTTGATTTATCTGGATTACGCAGTAATGGTAAGTGACCTAGTACCGGTGCTTCCCAACCAAAATCTTCATAAAGTTTTAATAACTTAGGCGCTGAGTTTATCCACTCTTCACCACGGAAAATATGGCTAATTTGCATATGGTGATCATCCACCACGTTTGCTAAAAAGTAAGTTGGAAAACCATCCGCTTTTAATAGCACTTGCATGTCTACGTTTTCCCACGGGATCTCAATTTCGTCGCGTAGGTAATCGTTAAACTTAAAGGTACCTTCGCTTGGGATTTTCATACGTATAACGTACGGTTTACCAGCAGCTAGGTTTGCTTTAATTTCGTCTTCTGTATGGTTTAAGCCACGGCCATCGTATTTAGGACGCAGACCTTCGGCCATTTGTTCTTCACGCATTTGGTCCAGTTCTTCGCTGGTTGCGAAACAATAAAATGCTTTGCCGTCTTCAACTAACTGATGAGCGTATTTTTTATATAAATCACTGCGCTCAGATTGACGGTATGGACCAAACTCACCACCTACATCAGGACCATGATCCCATTCAAGGCCTAACCAGCGTAAGCTATCCATGATGGCTTGTTCAGATTCAGGTGTGCTGCGAACTTGGTCAGTATCTTCAATACGAAGTACAAATTCACCGCCTTGCTGTTTAGCAAAACAGTAATTAAATAAGGCAATGTAAGCGGTGCCAAGATGCGGGTCACCAGTTGGTGACGGAGCAACACGGGTACGAATTGTCATGGTAATGTCTCTTTTAATAAGTGAGATGGTATGAAATACC
The DNA here is from genome assembly GCF_013393115.1 of Pseudoalteromonas sp. Scap03. Classification (GTDB taxonomy): domain Bacteria; phylum Pseudomonadota; class Gammaproteobacteria; order Enterobacterales; family Alteromonadaceae; genus Pseudoalteromonas. Next base: position 69,298 of record NZ_VDEU01000001.1, read on the forward strand.
AATAAATATTTTAAGCGGCTACTTTGTTTAAGTAAGCAATAATATCGTTTGATTCATAAAGCCATTTAACTTGGCCATCTTGCTCAATACGTAAACAAGGTACTTTAACTTTTCCGCCTTGCTCTAATAGCTCTTGGCGGTATTGCTCATCATTTTTTGCATCGCGTGTTTCAATTTTTAAGCCTTCACGCTTAATTGAACGGCGTACTTTTACACAAAAAGGGCATGCTTTGAATTGATAGAGCTTAAATTGTGCGGTTTGCTGATCAAGCTTAGTTTGCTCTTGCGGATCACGTTTTTTGCTACGCGGCGTAAAAACAAAATTAAAAAATAAGATGATACAACCTAAAACCCAGCGAACTAATTTCATCTTCAATACTCTTTACAACAAATTTAAGGTGCAAGATTTTAACACAAAAAAGCGCAACACTATAAGCGGATTATACGTTGCGCTATATCGTTAAAAAAGTGCTTAATTACAACACCACCATATCATCTCTGTGTAGCACTTCCACGCCGCTATCGTAATCAAGTAAATGGCTGATTTGATTAGAATGTGCGCCTTTTATTTTATCGATTTCAAGATGGCTAAAGCGCGTTAACCCGCGTGCAATAATTTGCTGGTTTACATCAATTAAGTTAATTAAATCTCCACGTTCAAATTCACCTATTGCACGCGTAATACCTTTAGCAAGTAAACTAGCCCCCTTAGATTGCAATGCATGCACCGCACCGGCATCAATTAAAATTTGGCCACTACTTTTAGGCCCTGCCAATAACCATTTTTTTCGACCATCTTTAGGCGCGGTAAGTTTTAAAAAACGGGTGCCTGGTAGTTGCTCGCTCATGCATTTTAAAATCACATTTTCATCAGCGCCTTTGGCAATAATCACCTCAACCCCAGCTCTTCTGGCAATATCCGCGGCCTGTAATTTGGTTGCCATACCCCCTGTGCCTAGGTTCGTACCGCTGCCACCCGCAAGTTGGCGTAACTCATCATTAATATGGGTAACTTCGTCAATCAAGGTGGCGTTAATGTCGGTGCGCGGATCGCTGGTGAATAACCCTTGTTGGTCGGTCAGTAGCAGTAACTTATCGGCATTGGCTAAAATAGCCACCAATGCCGACAAGTTATCGTTGTCACCTACTTTTATTTCGCTAGTAGCAACTGCGTCATTTTCATTAATGATCGGCACTACATCGTAATTTAATAGGGCATTGAGGGTATCGCGTGCATTTAAATAGCGCTCTCTGTCGTCAACATCCGCGCGCGTTAGTAGCATTTGCCCGACGTTAATGCCATACAACGCAAATAAGCTTTGCCAAATATGAATGAGCTGCCCCTGTCCAATGGCGGCCAACATTTGTTTGTCTATTAATGTGCGCCCACAGGGTTTTAATAGCTGTTCGCGACCTGCGGCAACCGCACCGCTTGATACTAAAATAACGTGATGACCTTGCTTTTTTAGCTCACTGCATTGGCGAACAAGTTCCACCATATGTGCTTTGTCTAACTTATCGGTACCGCCAGTGAGTACGCTTGTACCTAGCTTTACAACTACGACCTGATCCCTTTGCATGTTTTTTACTTAGCGCAATAAATGATGAATTTATTTATACCAGTTCGGTATTTTTGAACAAGTAAAAAATATTCAATCACCCCCTCTGCATGCTAGGATCGCACTATATTCAACCGATTAAATTACACCTTATGCCTGCCAGTTTATGTTTAATTATTGCCACCTTTTTGTGGGGTAGCTCCTTTATTGCACTTAAATACGCGATTGCGATTTATGACCCTGCCTTGGTGATATTTTTACGTATGCTCACCACTTTACTGATTTCGTTATGTTTATGGCGTTACGTAATTCGCTTTGAATATTTAAAAGGCGATTGGAAGTACTTATTAGGCATGTCACTGGCAGAGCCTTGCTTGTACTTTTTATTTGAAGGCCACGCAATGGAATATACCTCAGCGTCTCAGGCGGGGGTGATTGTTTCTTGTTTACCCATTATTGTGGCATTTTTAGCGTTTTTCATGCTCAAAGAGCATATTAGTAGAGCTATTGTGGTGGGTTTTACGCTGTGTATTGGCGGTAGTATTTTACTGACCTTGCTCTCACCGAGTTCAAGCCAAGCCCCAAACCCATTACTGGGGAATTTTTTAGAATTAATGGCCATGGTGTGCGCGGCATTTTATACCGTGTGTATAAAACATTTAGCTAACCGCTACTCCCCACTCACATTAATTGCTCTGCAAGGCGTGAGTGGTAGTGTGTTTTTTGCTCCGTTTTTATTATTTATTGATCTACCTAGTGAAAACCAACACGATTTAACCGCACTAATGAGCATTTTGTACTTAGGCTCTTGTGTTACTTTGGGTGGGTACGGCATGTACAACTATGCGATTAGTAAAGTGTCGGTATTAACTGCAGCAGCTTACTCTAATTTAATCCCTATTTTCACTTTAATTTTGTCAGCCATTATCCTCAACGAAGTACTAACTCTTGGGCAGTGGATCAGCATTTTTGTGGTGTTTATAGGCGTAATGATTAGCCAACGCCATCAAGAACTAGTGGTCGATATTCCTAACTCAACTTCGGGTGAGGATATTTCTGCCGACACTAACCATCTTAAATCGGTACCCGAGGCCAGTGAATCAAAAGGGTAACAGGTTAATAAATACAACCCTGATTGCTGCAAAAAATCGGTGTTGTACTGATTAATCACCTCAACATGAGTCACTGAATAATGTTGCACTTGGCCATTTTTAAGTTGTAGAGAAAATTGTTCCCCCACTTTAGCGTTTTTTAAAAACGCAAAGTGGGTATCGTTGTGGCCAGCAATAAGTGCTCCTTGCGAATTACCAAAATCAGCCCCACCTAAATCCCCTGCTGGTAAAAAGTGGCTCGGCGCAAACGCTAAATTTCTACCACTTGCACCATCAAGCACGGTTAGTCGTTTATTATGCTTTGGCCATATTATTTTTGCCACTGGGTAACTATCAGCATAAAACCACGGCTTAATTTTTTTATTAGGCGATTTAAGGGCTGTTTGCCAAGCTTGCTCTATTAACACTTGTGCAAGCCATGCCTTTGCCTGCATGTATACACCATGGCCAAACAAGCTCAGCCCCAAGGCTAGTAAACCTATGCTTAGCCACTTTTTCATTTACAGCGCCTTACTAACAACAGACCACCTAGAAGTAGTAATGCTCCAAACACAATATGCATTTTGCTTTGCCCATCTGTTTGCGGCAAGCGCATGGTCATTCCTTGTGGCATAGTATTAGCCACTTGTGTGCTTTGTTTAGCAACTTCTTTAATAGTGGTCTCTTCTATGGCAATGAACGCAGTAAATGGGCTAAGTAATTGATGCTCAAGCGCGAGCTGCTGCACTTGCTGTTTTACAACACTTTGTTGGTTGTATAACAATAACGACTTTATTTTTTGACGTGCCCAAAGCTTATCAATTCCCGTGGCTTTTGAACTTGCTTGCGGATTAAGCTTAACCTTAAACTCCCCATGCGCCGTTTGCCCCGTAAAAGTAATTGCATCGGTAGTGTCTAATTTAATAGCCACCATAATAGGCTCAGCAAAATATAGGTCAGGCAAAGGTGAGGGCCAAAAATCTAAGCTGTCTCCATTTGTATTTGTTAACGCTAAATTAGTCATAGCCGGGTGAGCAAGTTTATCAAACAACTGCTGCATTTTCGGCTGCACATCATGAGCACTGCTTATAAAGGTGTAAGTTCCCTTGCCTATATCAGCGGCACGACGCATAAAATAACGGTTAGGCGCGCTACCAATGCCCACGGTAAATAAACGGCTATCACCTAAGGTATGCGCAATATGTTTAAATAACTGATCTTCGTTACTTACGCTACCATCGGTTAAAAATACAACTTGGCGTACAAACCCTTCAAACTGCGCACCATCGAGTACTGCATCAAGTGCGCCTTTTATTTCAGTTCCGCCATCGGCTTGTAAGTTATAAATAAAGCGCTCTGCTCGACGTAAATTAAAGTCACTGGCAATTAATGGGGTCTCACTCATGGCTGCAACCTCACTATTAAAACTGACAATATTGAAGCTATCATCACTATCTAATAATGATAATGCGTAAAACAGCGCTTTTTTAGCTTGTTCAATAGACTGCCCATGCATAGATCCCGAAGTATCAACTACAAACACCATTTCACGCGGTAAACGCTGAGATTGAGTAAAGCTATCGCTTGGCGGCATTAGCATTGCTAACGCATACTGCTCACCATTTTGTGCTTGCTGAGTAAAAAGTGCAGCTTGCGCTTGCGCTAGTTGAAGTGGCTTAAACTCAAGTACAAAGTCTCTATTTATGGCTTGCTGTGGTTTTAGCACAATGCTGTATTGCCCAAATGCAGGGTTTTCAATATTAACTTGATGGTACTTAGCGTTTATATCAACCAATTCTAAGCCTATATCCATGTTAATTGTTAAGCTTAAATCGCTGGCATTTGCCGCCTCATTGGTTTGTTTTGTGTAAACAGGGCTTAACCAACCCTGTGGAGTAAACGAAGGTGTGTTAGTGCTTGTTATCGCATGTGTATCTTGTTCATCGTTAACTTCCCCTGTTATTGCATGATAGCGTGGCGTCATTGTGGTTGGAAAATGAATCGCAAAGATTCCGTGTTGGTAATCAATAATCTCTTGATACTCAAGCGTTATAACTATTTCTTCTCCTGGCCCTACATTTGCCACATTTGTAATAAACATATTTGCACGCTGCTGTCGCAGCAATGAAGCTTGTTTGCCTGCTTTTTTGGCAGCTTGGTACTGTTTTTCAGCTTGGCGTTTTTTTGCTATTTTACCTTTAATAACTCGCTCGCCAATGCGCATGGTCATTGCTTGCACGGCGCTTTCATCGGGTAAAGGAAATAAATAACGTGCATTTACGGCAAAAGGATTTTCATTTATGTAGTGCTGCGTTACTACAACATGATTAATTAGCCCTGTTAGGGTCATTTTTGCATCGCTTTTTAAAATAACCCCAGGGTTAACCGCCACTCCTTGGCTATCAAACAAGGATAGTTTTGGCGACTGTGCATGGCTTTTAAAGCTGGCCAAAAGCACGATAATAATAAAAATAAAAAGGCTTACCTTGGTAAGCACTTTGGTGGGTTTACTCAACATAAATCACTCCATCGAACGCCTTGCGATTAATTGCTTGCTGTTTGATCAGTCGTTTGATTAAGCGCACGGGTAGTGAGAGTAACGCGCCTGTCAAAAAAGTTATCTTCAAGGGTGTTACTATTTGCTATGCTTTGTTGCTCGCCAAATGCTTGTGCGCTTAAACGTATATGGCTTACACCTTGTTTAATTAAGTAACTTTGTACGGCGTTTACTCTGGCTTTTGAAAGTAATAAGTTTGCTTGCTCTTCACCACGCTGATCGGCAAAGCCACTTAAATCGAGTGCGAGTTGCGGTTGGCTTTTTAATAACGCAACCAATTGATCAAGCTGCTTGGCAAAATGTGGAGCAATATCGCTAGAGCCTGTTTTAAATTGCACCGTCATCGCCAATAAATTATTAAGCTGCGATTGAGTTAATTGCTCATTTTGTTGCGCCAGTAGTTCAAGTTGCGCCTCTAGGTGACTGTTATGATTAAGTACGTGCTGGTAGTCGTTGGTTTTCTCTGCCATTACAGTTAAAGCTTGCTGCTGCTCAGCAATGGTTTGCTCAGCCACCTTGGCATCGCCAATCAAACCACCAGCAAATGCGCCTACAAACGCGCCAATTGGGCCACCAACCACGCCACCAATAATGGCACCGGTGCTCAGGCCAACTATTGTTTCTTTTTTTGCTTCTTTTGATGGGGTATCCGCAGCAAATACTGGCGTACAAAAAGTGCTAACAAGTGTGAGTGCGATTAATGTTTTCTTCATGGTCTATTCCTTACTATTAATAATGGTTGGCAAGCTATTGGTTGGCACTTGCGTTGTATTGGTAATTTCAATAGCTGTATTAAAACACCATGAAGTGGCAACAAAGGGGAGTAAAAATGGCAAACTGCTGAGCAATTGTGGCAAAAAAATGGCAATTGCCTTTTTCACCTTACTTAGCACGAAAACTTCGTTATAGTGCGCTTTAAAATAAATAAGGGTGTGTAGAATGAAAAAAATAGCTATCGTTGAAGATGAAACTGCCATTCGCGAAAACTACATAGAAATGCTGAGCGCTCAAGGCTATCAGGTAAGTGGTTATGAAAACCGCACTCAAGCAGAAATAGCTTTTAAAGAAGCACTCCCCGATTTAGCCATTGTTGATATTGGCTTAGGCCATGAAATAGATGGCGGCTTTTTACTGTGCCAAACACTGCGTTCACTTTCTAAAACCTTACCAATTATTTTTTTAACCGCTCGCGACAGCGAAATAGACACCGTATGCGGCCTGCGCATGGGCGCCGATGACTACCTAACCAAAGATATTAGCTTAGCGCATTTAGCCGCGCGTATTGGTGCGCTATTTCGCCGCATGGAAGCATTAGAGCAACCCGCCGATGCCAACGCATTAATAATTCGCGGTCAACTAACACTCGACACGCAACGCATGCAGGTGCTTTGGCAGCAACAGTTGGTTGATTTAACCGTAACTGAGTTTTGGATGCTGCACTCACTCGCCCAACGACCTGGCCACGTTAAAAGCCGTAATGAGTTAATGAGCGATGCTAAAATTTATGTAGACGACAGCACCATTACCTCCCATGTAAAACGCATTCGCAAAAAGTTTATAGCACTCGATAGCCAGTTTGACTGCATTGATACCGTGTATGGCATGGGTTACAGGTGGGAGCAACCCACATGCTGAGATTTGGCCTACGCAGTAAATTTATTCTACTTTCATGCTTTTTGTTTTTGTTGCCATGGTTAGGCTACGAGTACGTATGGGAAATGGAAAAGTTTTTACGCCAAGGCCAAGAAAAAACGCTCGTAGGCACTACACGCGCACTGGCAACAGCCCTGCACGAACGCCCCGCTTTATTTGACGAACAAACCAACTTTTTAGATCAAGTTGTAAAAGGCCGCGATCTCTATGCTTATAATTTAAAAAGCCCAATTCAGCTCGATGGTAAACTCAGCGACTGGGACGCTTACCAATCGCTATTTTGGCTGTATGACAAACGCTACTTACAAACAGCCAATGATAACCATCAACTGAACAACTTATCATTTAGCCACATGGTAGGTAAGTTTGATAATTACTTATATGCTGTATTTAAAGTCACAGATGACACTGTAATTTACCGTGCTAAAAACAGCCTCAGCATTACCAATAATGACTATGTAAAAATTGGCCTAAAAAACCCTGATGGGCAATTTAATACTTATATTATTGCTCCGCGCCAAGATGGCTGGGTCAACGCATTTGATGCCAACAGTAAAATGCCTTTTACTAAAATTCAGGGTTTCTTTAAAAAAACTGAAACAGGTTATAACCTTGAGCTGCGCTTTCCTTTGAGTATGCTTGGCAATAAACTGGGATTTGCCATTGCCGATGTTGATAGTAAACAACCAAACCAAACCCCTAGTATTATGTCTACATCGAACTTAAATAACCCGAATGATTTAGGTTCGGTACTGGTGCCCTCCCCTGAAATAAACCGTATATTAAAAGGCATGGGACACAGCGGCAGTCGCATATGGGTGGTCGATAATCATCACCGTGTATTAGCGCAATCGGGCAGTATTCAAAATGCCGATGGCGTATGGGCCGATGGGCTAAAAAATCAAGCGCCAAAAACTGCGTGGCAGCGCTTTGAACAGGCCTATTTACATCCTTTGTATTATAAAATTTTAACGCGTCCTGAAGATGAATTTATAGATACCTTACACGATGTAGCTTCAATGCAAGGCGCTCATTTAGCCAAAGCACTGAAAGGTCAACCGGCCTCGTCTTGGCGACTCACTCCCGATAACAAAGCGGTAATATTATCGGCTGCGTATCCTATTTGGATTGAGGATAAGGTTATTGGGGCAGTTATAGCTGAAGAAACCACCAATGGCGTGCGTACACTGCGTAATAAATCGCTGGAAAAACTATTTAATGTGATTTTAGCGGTCATGTTAATTGGCACAGTCACTTTGTTCTTTTTTGCTTCGCGTATATCGAGCCGTATTAGGCGACTACGAGATACAGCAGAGCAAGCCATTGATGCGCAAGGACGAGTAACGGGCCATATAAATTACAGCGATGCCAATGACGAAATTGGCGATCTGTCGCGTAGCTTTTCAAATATAGTGAGCCGACTTGGTGGCTATACCGATTATTTAGAAAATATGTCGTCGCGCTTATCTCACGAGCTGCGCACACCGGTTGCGGTTGTCCGTTCATCTCTTGAAAACTTACAAAGCTTGCAGCAAAGTGAACTGAGTCAAAAATACCTTGAACGTGCCAGCGAAGGGGTTGAGCGCTTAGGGAAAATAATTACCACTATGAGCGAAGCTACCCGCCTTGAGCAAAGTATTCAAAGTAATGAGCCAGAGCAGTTTGATTTACAAAAAGTGATTAGTGGCTGTATGCAGGGCTACCAACTTACTTATACTAACCAGTTATTTACACTCAACATTTGCCAAAGCACACTGCCAATGCAAGGTGCCCCTGAATTTATAGCGCAACTGCTCGATAAGCTAATTAATAATGCCTTGGAATTTAGTGAAGCTAACACAGCAATTGAAGTCAGCCTTAAGCAAAATGAAAACAAAGCAACCTTAACGGTAAGTAATACAGGTACTTTATTGCCTGAGGGACTTACTGAACATATTTTTGATTCTATGGTATCGGTGCGCAGCCAACAAATGCAGCAACAACCGCATTTAGGCTTAGGGCTTTATATTGTAAGACTAGTGTGTGATTACCACAAAGGTACAGTAACAGCGCACAATAATGAGCAAGGTAATGGGGTGGTATTTACTGTGAGCTTACCACTTAATAACTAAAGGTTCCCTAGAAGCTATGCCTCTTTTTTTAACAAGCGATACAAAGTATCCATACGCTTATGCGCTTGCTGCACCTTTGCTTGCGCCTCAACTTTTATAGTTAAGATAAGTAGTAACAACAGATAAAAACTAGGCTGAGCTAATACGTCTGGGAACATCAATGAAACAAATGCGATATAAGCAAAACTGCCAAATAATCCCTTAAAAATATCAAAGGGTTTAGGTGAGTGTTTTTCAAACTCATCTTCAAGAACTCGTTTTTTTTCAGCTTCGCTTATCGCTAATTTTGCGTTAATTTGTTCTGGTGTCATTAAATTAAGTCCTTTTAAGATAAATACAATTATGGATATGCAGCTTTCACTATTAAGAATGATAAGCAAACTCAATTGTATCGCTATTTGGTAAAAGTGACGAGCAAAAAAGGCTGAAACGTCCTAGGGTCTGTTGACCTTTGCGATTAAAATTTGTTCAAACTAGGGGCGGTTTAATCGCGGCGCGAGGTTTGTAGCCTAGTGGGCTCGATAACTGCTCCTGCGTTATTCTACTGGCTTACATCCATGTAAGAATAAGTAAAAACCGAGCAAAGCTTCCGCGTCCTGCTCACGCCCCTTACCTACATCCATGTAGGCAACAAATAGTAAATCGCTCCTAGGCAGAACCCGAAGGGCAGCGCCCGTTTGGCATTGATGCTACGTTACCGCCTATTTATGGGGAATAACCACACTACATAGGCGCTGCCTTGCCTAAATACCAAACAGACTGCTGCAAATTCAACCTTGAAAGGTCAACAGACCCTAGTTATAGCAAGGACGTTTAAAAATGACTTAATGCAATATTATAATCAGTTTAAGTGACCTTGAGAGTGTTAGTGTTTAAAAACGCTTTAATGCAGTCTATTTCAGCTTGTTTGACCGTTTCGCCTATTTCGGGGCCTTTTTTGCCGCTTTTAAGCGCGTCTTGCACTATCTGTTTTTTATCCATTTTTTGTAGTTCGTTGTGAATAGCACGTAATTTAGCGGCTTGTGGATAGGGCTTATCCACCAGCGTTTCGCCTCGTCCTTGTGCATCACACTGGCACGCTTGAGTAAAGGCAATAAAACGCTCTGGATGCACTAGCGCATTTAAATTAGTGACGATTAATTTATGAATAGTTTGCGGTCTTAACTGTTCAAGCGTGTGACAAAGGGTATGGTTATCACTGGTAAGCACGCCTATATCACGAAAGCGATTAGGCACTTTTAAACGTTCACAAAAGGCCTCAACTACAGCAACCCCTTCACGTTCATGGCCGCGTAAATTACCGCGTTTTTTATAGCTTAGCGCTTTACCAAAGTCATGGGTTAAAGCAGCAAAACGAGTTTCTAGGTTGAAGCCTAAATCGGCTGCTCGTCTAAGGACTAGCATGGTATGGACAAACACATCGCCCTCGGGATGATGATTTGCCGGCTGCGGGGTATTTTTCATCTGTTCTATTTCAGGAAAAATACCTAACCCATCTAATGCTTGAAAATAAAGCTCAGGGTGTTTTTCGCCAAGCGCTTTTTCTGTTTCAAGCCAGACTCGCTCTGGTACTAGATGTTCCAACTCGCCTTTATTTTTAAGCTCATGCATTAATGCAGTAGTACTTGGATGAATAGACCAGTCGCTACCATAACGCGCTAAAAAGCGAGCAATACGCAATACCCGAACAGGGTCTTCTACAAATGCTTGGGTGGTGTGACGCAGTATTTTATTTTTTAAATCAGCTTGACCATTAAATGGATCAATAATAGTGCCGTTTTCGTCTAGCGCCATAGAGTTAATGGTTAAATCTCGGCGTGCTAAATCTTCTTCAAGGGTTACGTTTGGGCTGGCATCCACCACAAAGCCGGTATAACCTTTACCACTTTTACGCTCAGTGCGCCCTAGTGCATATTCTTCTTTAGTGTTTGGGTGTAAGTAAACCGGAAAATCGCTGCCAATGGGTAAAAATCCGAGTGCTTCCATTGTCTCTGGCGTTTCACCAATAACAACATAGTCATTATCTTTTGATTGTATGTTTAGCAGTTTATCTCGCACTGCTCCACCCACTAGGTAAACTTGCTTTAAACTCTGTTGCACTTTATTCCCAACCACTACTTTTAAGCTTTTCTTTGATGTTAATCATACCTAATAGTCATTAAAAAATCTGTGTTGTTTGCCAAGCTTTATTAAGCTCATTACAATAGCGCATTATTTTTTAATACCTAACAGCGAATGAAAAACCACTCAGCAAAAAAAGAACTTATGTTACTGCCCATCCTTTTGGTGGTTATTATTATGTGTGTTGCAGGGCATTTCTTGCTACAGGCTAATTTTCAAGATAGCCATTTGGTTGAGTATTTGTTAGCTGCAATTCCATTTGCTATGTTTGGCTTAGTAATAGTAGCCTTTAAAATGGCAGCCAAAAGTGAACAACAAGAAAATGATGAGTAAATAAGTTACTGATAGTTTTTTTCTGCTTTAGTGACTTTGTATAAATAGCGTCTTGATTCTGCACGTGAGTGCTTAGTGGTGAGAATATTATAAAACTGGCTTGCAGTAAGCTGATTTATTTGTGAAAACGCCACACTTCTATTTTTATTAAATATGCGCAGTACATTACCCGCCCCGCCGTTATAAGACGAGATCATGGCAAAGTGCTTACTTTTGTCGGTACTAATTTTGTTTAAGTAGTTATTTTTTAAAATACTTAAATAGGCGCTGCCAATATCAATATTATGTTTTGGATTAAACAATACAGCTTTGGTTGGTTGCCCGGATACTTTTTTTATTTTTTGGTATACATCGCGCCCTGCGGTAGCCGGGATCACTTGCATTAATCCATAGGCATTGGATGAACTCACCGCATGTGGATTAAAGCTACTTTCGGTTTCAATAATGGCATAAATAAGTGCTGCCGATATTTGATATTTTTTTGCAGCCGCCAGCACATAGTCACTGTATTTTTGTTTTCTTAAATGGGCATTTTGCTCGACTAAATCAAAACTAACCGACGAAATAACGTGCCCATATTGACGTTGCTTTTTTAAGTTATTATTTACTAAATAACGCGCAAATCGATTAGCACGCCAGCTATATTTTATGGGTAACTTATCTTGATCGAGCACTTGTTGGTATAAAAACGGCTCACCTTCTAAAATGGGCGCTTCGCTGGTAAAAATATCGGTTTTATCGGGATCGCTAGAGGTCAGTAAGGTCATAACAATGGCCTGCTGTAACAAGCTTATTGTATTTTTTAACGCGATGGTTTCTACTTTTACAGTGCCTTGCTCAAAATCAATAATGGCACGAGCTTGGTAATCATTACTGTATTTTACGTATTTTTTGGCACTAGGTTGCTGAGTGTTTTGTTTACCCCACTTGCGCCCAACAACGCTTTCTAATGCGGCTAAAAGCTGTTTTACGCTACCAACCTGTGCCTTAATAGAACGGTGTGTTTTTTGTGCTTGCTTGTGAATTGCAACCACGTCAGTAGGATCGTTTTTTACTTGCTTTACCAGTTTATTTAAATCAACAACGGGCGGTAAACCCGACATTGATTTACAGCCACTTAAGCCAACTAGCAAAAGTATAAACGCATACTTTTTCACACAACATCCTAATAAACTTAATAAATCCTCATTTATTATAATACATGATAACCAAACCAGTCAGGTTTAATTGTTTGTGCTTGACCACTTGGGGTTAGTTTAATATTAAGCTGGCTATCGAGTAAGTCGATAGCAAAGCAATCATCAACGTCATGTAAATCATCTTTATGTAGATGGCTAAGCCCTGCGAGTAAATCATTTTTAGCGCGCTGTTTTGCTTCTTCACTACTACTGGCAACATACAAAGCAAAGTCGTGTTGCTCTGCTAGTGAGTCGCTTCTGTAAGCACCTAAGTTAACAAAATAAAGCTGCTTATTTTGCTCTACATAACTATCAACTACCTCGACTTTATAACCATCAATGTGATTAACCGCCATGTAGCTATCCATGTGTACGCTATTTTTGTCGCCTACCCACTGACTTTTAAGCTTGCTATAAGTTTGCTCAATGTTTTGACCTACCACAAAGCGTACGTCGTGCATTTCTATGTGGCAACCTTGAATACGCCCACCTAAATACACCATAAATAACTGCATGCTCACTTCCTTTTTTAAATTATATTAAGCTATCTACGTCAATTTCATGCTTTTTAATTAGCTTATAAAAATCAGAACGATTACGCTTGGCAAGCTTGGCACCTTCGGCCACATTACCCCCTGCCATTTTCAGGGTATTGATAACGTAATCTCGCTCAAACTCTTTTTTAGCGTCGTTAAGCGAAAGTGGCTCAACGTTATTTTCATTGCTATTTAACGCACTAAGCACTAAATGTTCAGATATAACGTCACTTGGTGTTAAGGCAACTACCTGCTCCACCACATTTTGTAATTGACGAATATTACCAGGCCAATCATACCTTACCAATGCATGCATGGCATCGTTTGCAAAACGTTTTTCTTTTTGCTCCATACGTTTTGCAATATTAGCGCTAAAAAAGTTAGCTAATAAGCTAATATCTTCACGGCGTTCTCGCAGCGGAGGAAGTTTGAGATTTACTACGTTTAGACGATAATATAAATCTTCTCTAAACTCTTGATTGCTAATAGCTTCAGGCAGGTTTTTATGGGTCGCTGAAACAATTCGCACATTAATGGGGATCTCTTCTTGAAAACCGACTGGGCGAATGGTTTTTTCTTGCAGCACGCGTAATAACTTAACTTGTAAATTTAGCGGCATATCACCAATTTCATCTAAAAATAAGGTCCCCCCTTGCGCTTGCTGAAACAGGCCTTGGTGATCTTTTACCGCCCCTGTAAATGCGCCTTTTTTGTGACCAAATAACTCCGATTCTAATAACTCACCAGGGACTGCACCACAGTTAATAGCCACAAATGGGCCATCACTAACATGGCTGTGCTGATGAATTGCCTGTGCAAGCAGCTCCTTGCCCGTACCACTAGCACCAGAAATAAGTACATTTACCTGAGTAGGACCTAGTAATTTAACTTGCTCTAGCAAATGCAGCATAGCGCCACTGCGAGTAACAATATTGCTTTGCGGAGTAATATCATCATTATTCACCCCATGTATTTCTATGGCTTTAGCTAAGCTATCGAATAGCTCATCTTTATCAACTGGCTTAGTAATAAAGGCAAAAATACCTTGCTTAGTCGCCTCTACCGCATCAGGAATTGAACCATGAGCCGTCATCATAATTACAGGTAGTGCTGGGTAGCGGCTTTGCAATTGTCGGTGCAGTGCCATTCCATCCATTTCATCCATTCTTAAATCGGTGATCACCGCATCAAATACTTGGCTTTTAAGTATTTGTAATGCATTCATGCCACTATCACTGGTTGTTACTTCATAACCTTTTGATTGAATTCGAATTGCCAGTAACTGCAGTAAGCTGGCATCGTCATCAACGAGTAACACTTTAGCGCTTGATGGAAGTGTGACTGACATAGTTACTGCTCCTTGGTTTCTTCACGTAATAAAAGTTGCTGTTCGATTGCAGCTAATGACGATAAGGTTTTTTGCATTTCAGCGTTTAATGCTTGCTGTTGTTTTTTGGCATTTATTTGCATTAACACCTGCTGCTTTTGCAGCCATAAATAGTGTTTTATATCGTCTGGCCAATAGTAAGCCTGATCTAGCTTAAGCAATTGACTCATAACAGTATCAGGGTCGCGACTAAGGTTGACGCATGCGGTATTAAAAAATGCCTTAAGTGCTTGCTCCCCTAAGTAAGTTTTATTGTCAGGCGTTAATTTAAAGCCACCACATTGATGGGCATGCCATGCAATAACTTGCGCGGCGGGCGGATACATAAGATCTAGTTTTGGCCGCGGCTTTGGATTGGGCTGAGTTTGAGCTATTAGCTCAGGTTTAGCTGGTGTTTGAGTGTTTGTTAATTCACACCCAGATAAAAAAACGAGACTGCTGGTTAGCCATAAAATAGCCATTAAACGCGCAGACATATTATTTAACTCCTTTATTTTTATAGGGGATGACAATGTTAAATCGACAGCCTTGCGGCTCATTATGCTCAATAGTTAACTTACCCTGTAACTGTTCAACCGACTCTTTTACTATGGTAAGGCCTAAACCACTGCCTTGAAGACTAATCTCTTTACTGTGTTTACCTTGATAAAAAGCGCCAAAAACATGTTCTTTTTCATGCTCTTTAATACCACAGCCCTCATCAGCAACCTGTATAATTAAGTTATTACTTTCTAAACTTAAACTAATCGACACAGCTTGGTTTGGCTTTGAAAACTTTAAACCATTAGAGATTAACTGAATTAAAATCATTTCAATTAATTCTCTCGGTAAATTAAGTGCAACTGTCGGTAAGCTATTGTGCCAAATAAGCGACTGCTCTCGTGCGTTTAACCTATGTTCAAAATGATTACTTACCTTTTTAATGAGCTGGTTAAATTCCACTTCACTCACATTATCTTTACTGGTTCGAATCGCGTTATAGCTTAACAAACTGTCTATCATAGTGCGTAATCGCACCATAGATTGACTGATTAACCCAAGCACTGCTTTTTGCTCATTATTAATCGGCCCAACAATTTCATCGGCTAATAATTCAGTGCCCTCCACCATAGAGGCCAAGGGTGTTTTTAGCTCGTGAGTAACATGGCGTAAAAACGTATCTTTTTGCTGCTCTAGCATATGCAATTGCGCTTGCACCCACTGCAATTTGTTACCTAGTTCAATAAGTTCAGCAGATCCCTGCACCGATATTTTTTGCTGCCAATCTCCTTGGCCTAATTTATCAATAACGGAGGTTAAACCTTTTAAACGGCCACTTATCCGCCATAAAAACCCACCCCCAACAAGTAAGGTTAAAGGCGTAAGTGCCACTAACCAGTTTATAAAGGAGGCTTGTAAATTTGTCAGTTTAATTTGGTTTTGAGTGATTTTGGCTTCATTGGTTTCGCGAAGCCACATTGTTAGATCTGCCAGTATTTCACTAATTGGCACAAACAACTCTGCTTGCTCACGAGCTTCAACCACCAGTTTGGTATGCGCTGCTTTTAGCGTATCTGTTAACCTTTGCCATTGTTGAGTACTTTGCTGGCTGCTAGAAAGCTGTTTAAGCTCATTTATATTGTCCAGCGATGACTGCCATTTATCCACGATAAGTTTATCGAGTGAATCGCTTTTTAAAACCCAATTTTGCCTTGTTGCCCTTTCTAAACTGTTGAGCTCTTGTTTAAGAGCATTAAACGACTTGGTTACTTGGTAGTTATTACTGACAATTTGCTGCGTGACCGCTAATTGTTTATTTAATACATTTAAAAATACAATAACCACAATAGACAAAGGCAAGAGTGACAACAGCATGCTCATTACAAACTGGCCAATCAAATTAGGACGCCAATTTACCAATGCTTTATATTTTTCAGCCATGATTACAGGCATACACTAATCCTTCACTACTTTTAAGCGCTCTATTATTAAGCGTTCAACTTATACACTCGCTGAACCAAATACATTTTTGAGAGTAAAACCGTTGCAATGTCGCACAATTGCGACAAGTTAAGCACTTGATTTAAAAATAGTAAAAAACCCTAACTGAGAAAATGTTGCATAAAACACACAAGCGTCGGTAAATATTACCTATTAAAAATACGCTAGAAAGTTAAACCTATGATTTTTAATAAAAATAAAAACTGGCACCATAATTGTATTACGCTTATAAATATTAATTTTTAAAGGCCAAGGAATGACTAAAGGTTATTTAAAATCGACTGTATTAATAGCGTTATGTTTCACAAGTATCCATTCATTTGCTCTTGATGTGAACACAGCATTTTACAGCCTAGATAAGGACAGCAACGGCACATTAAGTGAAGCGGAAGCTGGTGAAGATGCATTACTGCATGAGAATTTTGCACAAATAGATAAAAATGAAGACGGACAATTATCGTTCGATGAATTTAAACAGTTTGTAAAATAAAGGAGTATATTTATGAAACAATTAATTGGTGCTTTTTCACTACTATTTTTGGCTATTAGCGCGACGGCATTGGCATCGTCGTTAAATGTACGTTTTATGCATTTAGATAAAAATATGGATGGCCAAATATCGCTTACAGAGGCTAAACAAGATAAACAGCTACTCAAGCAATTTACTGATTTAGACAAAGACAATAACGAGATGATTTCTAAAAAAGAGTTCGATAACTTTAAACTTTAAGCTTAGATTCAAGTTTCGTTTTGTAATATAGAGTTAAAAGCATTTGCCATAATCCCTGAGGGAGTGTGTAAACGGATTTAATGTTGGGAGTTAAATTATGGCAAGTGCTTTCTTTCAATACTGCAGCAATTTAAATACACCTTGGAACGCCAACTATGAGAATACTGCTTCCCTTTATTGGTGCTTTACTTTTTATCAGCCAAAGTGCATTGGCACTTGATGTAAAGCAACGCTTTGAGCATTTAGATACAAATAATGATGGATATTTAACCCACAGCGAGCTTGCTGCTCAGCCTCAGCTATTAAACTCATTTTCAAATTGGGATGAAAATCAAGACAACAGAATTTCTTTAGCTGAGTTTAAAAACTACTTAACCACTAACCTGTTCTGAGCATTTATATGAAGCATTTTAAAAATATTATTTTACTAACACTGACTGTTTTTAGCTGTATGAGTTTTGCAACAAGCAGTTATATTGCCGAAAAATTTGAAAAACTTGACCGCAACCAAGATGGCTTTTTAACTCGCTCTGAAGCTGCCAGCGATCCTGCTTTATGGTCACGCTTTGGCAGTTATGACCGTGACAAAGACACACAATTATCATTAAGCGAATACAGTTTGTACGCCAGTAAATAAATTGCCTCCTCAAACAAAGCTTGGTTAACAATATCAAGCTTGAGAAGGTTTAACTCCCATTGTTAACACATCCTATTTCCCCCTTAACTTGTTGCTTGCTTTAGCTAAAAGCTGACTTATACGACGCTTAATAAATTATGCTATTGGTATTCTAAATTTGAGTTTGCTACTGTGATAGTTCAAATAATAACAATGTGCGTCTTATGCAACTGATAAAAATAATAAAACCGATATTACTAGCAAGCCTTTGTGCCGTCACTAGCGTGGCAATAGCACAAACTCAAGTCATTTATAATGCTAATGGCTACTCACCTTTGTATAAAGGAAAAATGCGCCATGGCGAAGTAAACACATTTACAACCTTAGTTATAAAAGATGGCAAAGTAGTTAAAACAGGTCCAGACAGCTTAAAAAATAGCTTTCCTGGTGCAACCCTAATTGACGCGAAAGGAAAAACTCTACTCCCAGGGCTCATTGATGCGCATGGACATGTCATCGGGCTAGGTAATAATTTGTCGCAACTTGATGTGCGCGGTGCAAAGTCCGTAGATGAAGTAACCGCTAAACTCAAGGAATTTTCCAAAGATAAAGAAGGTTGGATCATTGGTCGAGGCTGGAATCAAGAACTATGGTCAAATACTCGCTTTCCTTCGGCCGCTGACTTAGACAAAGCAGTTAACGATCGCCCTGTTATTTTATCGCGAGTAGATGGTCATGCCATTTGGGTTAACTCAAAAGCATTAGAACTTGCCAATATTAACGCTGACACATCAGCCCCAGCTGGCGGAGAAATTATAAAAGATGAGTTTGGTAAGCCCACCGGCATTTTTATCGATAAAGCAGAAACCTTGGTTACTCAACATATGCCTGCAACGTCTGCACAATCGGTCAGTAATGCATTAGATGCCGCAGGTAAACACTTACTGAGCCTAGGCATTACCTCAACTCATGATGCAGGTATTGATAAAACCACATGGCAAGTTTACAAACAACGCGCCGAGTTAGGCACATTACCGCTTAGAATTGTAGCGATGTTAAGTGCAGCAAGCCCCGACTTAAGCGCTATGCTTAAAGCGGGTCGTTATCAAGATGCACAGGACTTTTTATCTATCCGCAGTGTAAAAATTTATGCTGATGGCGCATTAGGGTCACGTGGTGCTGCGCTTATTGAAGAGTACGCTGATAGAGCCAACCATTTTGGCCTTATGCTTGAAACCCAACAAAAGCTAGAGGAACTATTTACCCTGACTTTTAAAAATGGTTTTAGCGCTAACACGCATGCAATTGGCGATAGAGCAAATAAAATTGTGCTAGATGCTTATCAAAATGTATTTAAACAAACCGGTGGCATACTACTGCGCAATCGTATGGAGCATGCACAAATAGTCTCGCCAGAGGATATCCCGCGCTTTAAAACCCTGAAAATAATTCCATCTATGCAACCTGTGCATGCCACATCAGACATGCATATGGCTGAGCAGCGTTTAACCGACAAGCAACTACAAGGCGCTTATGCTTGGCAAACATTTTTAGACCAAGGTTCAACGATTGCGGCGGGATCTGATTACCCTGTCGAACTGGCGAACCCGTTTGATGGTTTATATTCTGCGATAACGCGCATGGATCATAATCAACTGCCTGAAAACGGTTGGCGCGCCAGTGAAGTTTTGAGCAGGGAAGATGCATTGCGTGCCTTTACCCTTGGCGGCGCGTATGCAGCGCATCAAGAATTTAAAGTAGGTAGTTTGGAGCAAGGTAAATGGGCTGATTTTATACTGATTGATCAAGACTACTTTAAAGTGCCTATTGAGCAGCTTTACAAAACTCAGGTGCTGGAAACGTGGATTGCCGGTAAATTACGCTACCAAAAAGATTCAGCAAAGTCTGAGTAAAAACAAAAAAGGGTTAACTTAAAAGTTAACCCTTTTTTGTATCAGCCTTAGACTGACGATATAACTTAATAATGTGATAAATATTGACCAGAGCTAACAAGCCGTTAGCAAATGCCACCGGCACAGAACCGATTGCTGCACCGTAAAAAGTAAACGCAATACAGCCAAGTAAATTAAACCAACGTAGTTTGGTCACATCGGTCATGGTCAAGGATATAACTAATAATGCAGATGCTAAATAACCTAAATATTCCCAACTCAATTGTTCTCTCCTAGGCTTTAGGTTAATATTACCAGCTAAATTTTAGTACATTATTAAAAACTGCTACGTAGCAGTTTAAATAAAAAAGCTAACTTACCAATAAAACCTTAAAATATGCTGGTTTTACCCACAATTTTTTAATCATTACACGGTAGAATGAAGGCCATTTAACGCCATTAAATAAATAACGGCGTGGGTAAGTTAGCGTAAATTCTTAATCTTAATGCTATCGTCATTAAGGTGTAATAAATAGGACAATTGTCCGAAGAGCATGATTGATGTTTCAATACCATTTTTCCAGTTACCTTGTTGAACAGCTGCTGACATTTGCCGGCAGTAGTTATCAGCAATCAAAAAAAGAAATATTAATACAGCAAGACCAACCACTCACTAAGTTGGTATTGGTGCGAAGTGGTACTGTATCGTTTAGTTACGATGTGGGGAATGGTCGACGCCTGCTGCTTGGTCAACTCGACTGCAACAACACTTTAATTGGTGAAATTGAAGCACTGAATAATAACCCGTGTATTTATACGGTAACCTGCTTCAGTGATGTTACGTACAATCTTATTGAGCTAAAGCATTGGCGTTCATTATTGCTCGACAAACCAGAATTGAGCCTATACACGGCGCAAACAATTGCTGCTAAGTTCCAAGAAAATCAAAAGATTAACTTAGATAAACTGTTGCTTCCCTTAAGCTACAACATTGCTAAAGACTGCTTATTACGTGCAGAAAATAACAACCCTACTTTATTGCGCGCCTATCCTACGGTAAATGCAGAAGCTGAGCGCTTTGCAACCACTGAACGTGCATACCGACGGGTAGTGAGTGAGTTGGTAGAGAAAAATCTAGTGCAACGAAGCACCCAAGGGCTGCAAGCTGTCGATATTCCTAAACTCAGTGAATATGTAGATAGCTTTGCACAACTTTAAAGACAATAAAAAAGGCCATTAAGGCCTTTTTTATTGAGCAAAGTCACGTTTATTTTTCAAGTAAAATATCGTGGATTTTAGCTAAATCAGATTTACCTTCAATAATTTCATCCGGCGTTAACCCTGATAATTCATGCGGGAATACTAACCATTCTTCAGATTCATGAATGTAGTAATCTGGCACTGTATCTACTTTTGAGTTTTTTGGCTTGTAGTATGGACAAGCAATACGAATATCACTCGGTAAGTTTAAACGCATTAGCTCAGAGAGCTTCTCTTTTAGCGCCACGATGCTTCGACCTGAGTCAAATACATCATCCACAATCAGTAATGAATCACCCGCATTCGCGTTTTCAACTATGTAGTGTAAACCATGTACTTTTATTTCTTTTGATTGCTTACCAATACCGTAATAAGACGACGTACGCACCGCAATATGATCGGTTTCTATGCCTTTGTAGTCATAATATTCTTGAACTGCAATCCCGATTGGAGCACCACCGCGCCATATACCAATAATAAAATCTGGACGAAAGCCATCTTTATACACTTGTGCCGCTACGCGGAATGAATCTTCAAGTAATTGTTGAGCCGTGATATAGCACTTTTCTGACATAGTAAGGATCCCAGTGGTATGTATAATATTTGAGCGAGGTTTAAATGAAATAGATGCCCAAACACGTATTGGCGAAGGATTTTACCGTAAATAAAACAAAATTGCTTGTATGGCGGATAAAAAAATAGGCACCCTTAGGCACCTATTTTTTAACTAATTGCTTAGTCTGAGTTGATTATGCTTTTTCAAGCAAGGTGCGCGCTACTGTACGCATACCTTGTGTAGTTGCACCTGAAGCCCACTGACTAGTACCACCACCCATATTAAATGCTGCCGCTAAATCAATATGTACCCAACCTTTACCATCGTTTGGCACAAAGCGAGATAAGAAACCTGCTGCATTTGAAGCACCACCATAGCCACCGCCTTTTTGTGCACGGCTGTTTGCTGTATCGGCATACGGTGATGGGCAGTTTTGTTGATGCCACTTTTCAAGCGGTAATGGCCATGCGGCTTCCATTTCTTGTGATGCAAAGTCTTCTACTTCACGTACTAGCTCTTTATCAAGGGCAAATAACGCGTTGTATTCTTGACCAACGGCAACAAGGGCTGCGCCCGTTAATGTTGCTGCGTCAATAATAAGTGGTGCACCCGTCTCACCTGCCGCCATTAGGCCATCAGCTAATACTAAACGGCCTTCAGCATCTGTGTTTACAATTTCAACGCTTGTGCCATTTTTGTAGGTAAGAATGTCACCTAGTTTGTATGCATGACCGGAAATTAAGTTCTCTGCACAACATAAAAACAGCTTAATGCGCTTTTCTACACCACGATTAATGGCCAGCGCTAAACCTGCAGTTACCGTTGCAGCTCCGCCCATGTCGCACTTCATGCCTAACATGCCTTCGCTAGATTTAATTGAGTAACCGCCTGAGTCAAATGTAATACCTTTACCTACAAGTGCTGCGCTTACTGGTGCGTTATCATCGCCAGTTGGGTTGTAATCAAGCTCAAGTAATACAGGTGGGCGTTCACTACCACGACCTACAGCATGAATACCAATCCATTGCTGCTCTAATAGCGCATCGCCTTTTATTATTTGGTAGCTAACATGTTCTGGTGCCAGTGATTGAATAAATTCAGCCGCTTTTTCTGCTAGGCTCTCTGGGTAAATGTCATCGGCGGTGCCGTTAACCATTTCACGTGCCCACGTTGCTGAAGCTTTTAAATCAGCAAGTTCTTTTAAATCAGATTGTGCATTATCAACAAACTCAACACCGTGCAGTACTTTTGGTGATACAAAGCCTTGGTAAAATGCCCATTGGCTCTCTGTACACCAAACATCGCCTTCAAGCACAACACTTTTAATGCCTTGGCTTGCAATAGTACGACCCGCTTTTTGCACGTTTTTTAATGTTTCTTGCTCAGATAAATGAACCGTTGCGCCGTGTTCGTTAAAAGATAGTGACGCACTTTCGCCCCAGTGTCCTGGTGCCGATTGCTCGCTTAATTGAACAACAAATTTTTCACTCATGTTAGAATATCCTTGCACTTAAATGTATGGTTGAGTTTACTATAGCGCGCCTAAGTTCCCAACAGCTTGCGGTAAATAACCTCAAATAGACCGCAAAGTCTTATTTTACTTAACCTGAACTCTGGTTATATAAGGAAGTCATTAATGAAATACACCCCGCCATTACAATCTGCTACGTTATTAAAACGTTACAAACGCTTTTTAGCTGATTTAGAGCTCAGTGATGGCAGCACTTTTACCGCTCACTGTGCTAATACGGGGAAAATGACGGGCTGTGCAGACTCTGGTTTTAATGCCTTTTATTCCACCAGCAGTAACACCAAACGAAAGTACCCACAGTCATTAGAGCTGACGCAAAATAACTTATCACAGCTTATTTGTGTAAACACAGCCGTTGCTAATAAAGTAGTAGAAGAAGCGATTAACGCTGAAGTGATTAAAGAGCTGACAGGCTATCAACAAGTCCAAAGTGAAGTGAAGTATGGCAGTGAAAACAGCCGCATCGACTTTTTACTTACCCACAGCAGTAAAGCCAATTGCTATGTTGAAGTTAAATCAGTGACTCTCCTAAGTGAAGAGCATCCACAAAGCGGCCAAGGTTACTTCCCTGATGCGCAAACAGTTCGTGGGCAAAAGCATATTCGTGAATTAATCGAAATGGTAAAACAAGGGCATCGTGCGGTATTACTATTTTCGGTGCTACATCAAGGGATCACACAAGTGAGTGCGGCGGCACATATAGATTCAACCTATGCACAATTACTAAGCGAAGCGATTGAGCAAGGCGTAGAAATATTAGCTTATAAAGCCCATATTTCTGCTAGT
The DNA here is from genome assembly GCF_013393115.1 of Pseudoalteromonas sp. Scap03. Lineage (GTDB taxonomy): Bacteria > Pseudomonadota > Gammaproteobacteria > Enterobacterales > Alteromonadaceae > Pseudoalteromonas. The sequence continues at coordinate 93,175 of NZ_VDEU01000001.1, forward strand.
GAAGTAACTTTAGTTGAGAAAGTGGCGTTTGTTGAGTAAAAGCGCGCATTTAAACGTTGGTATTGCGCTACGCCAAAAAAATACTTAGTCAAAAAGTAAAAATAAGTTGTTTTTATTATTATTGCCCATATAACTACGCCAGTTTATAAACCAATACTGTGATAAGAAAGTATAAGTAGTACTTTTACTACTTTTATATCACCAAACAGGGTTAAGCTAATTCGATTATTTAAAAATAAATTTGCCTAGGGTATGAGTTTCTGTTATTTATACCGCCGGCTAATGCTGAGGCATTAAATTAAGGATTTAGGAGAGAGTTATGCCAGACCAAAAAAGACATGGTTTATTGGCTCAAGCCGGTTTAGAACCATACCAAGAAAAACCGGGTGAAGAGTACATGAATGATGCACAACGTGCTCATTTTAAAACAATTTTAGAAACTTGGCGTAATGATTTACGTAACGAAGTTGATCGTACCAAATCACACATGCAAGACGAAGCAGCAAACTTTCCTGATCCCGTTGACCGCGCAGCACAAGAAGAAGAGTTCTCATTAGAGCTTCGTACTCGTGACCGCGAACGTAAGTTAATTAAAAAAATTGAAAAAACAATTATATTAATTAAAGAAGACGAATTTGGCTTTTGTGAGTCTTGTGGCATTGAAATTGGCATTCGTCGCTTAGAAGCGCGCCCTACTGCTGATTTATGTGTAGACTGTAAAACACTTGCTGAAATCAAAGAAAAGCAATCTGGACGCGGCTAATTAAGTATAGCCATGTCTTCTACAGCCGTTACTGCGCAAGTATCTAACTATCGCGGCCGATTTGCACCGTCCCCTTCCGGACCGTTACATTTTGGCTCACTTGTGGCGGCTGTAGGTAGCTATCTAGATGCAAAAGCGAACCAAGGAAAGTGGTTAGTTCGCATTGAAGATATAGACACCACTCGCGTTGTAAAAGGCGCCGCCACCGATATCCTAAATACCTTAGACGCCTATAACCTCAATTGGGATGAAAACGTTGTGTACCAAACACAGCGTCTTACTATTTATCAAGATGCCGTTCACGCTCTGTCACAACAACAGCTTGTTTATGCCTGCCAGTGCTCTCGTAAGCAAATAAAAGCCCTCGGCGGCATTTATCAAGGGCAATGTAAACACAGCCAACTAAGTGAACAAGGTCATGCCCTACGTTTAACTCAATGCTATGCAACCGTTGATTATAAAGACCTTATTCAAGGGCATATTGACGTGGACCCAGCTCTCGCTCATGAAGATTACATAATCAAACGCAGCGATGGTTTATTTGCCTATCAACTGGTGGTGGTTATTGATGACATTGAGCAGGGGATTAATCGTATTGTGCGAGGCGCTGATTTAATTGAACCGACTGCGCGTCAAATTAGCTTATTTAAACAGCTAAATTGCCCTATTCCAGAGTTTGCTCATTTGCCTTTGGCTGTAGCAAAACCAGGGTTTAAACTGTCTAAGCAAAATTACGCCCCTGCAATTTGCAAACAAAATCCAAAGCCCACTTTAATAGCTGTATTCGAATTTTTAGGCTTGCCAATACATGAGCAACTAATGGATTTAAACACAGAACAATTACTCGCTTGGGGCGTGGCGCATTTTAACTTAAGCCTTGTTCCTGCTAAGCGCGAAATACAGATTTAACCTCCCATTACGTATTACGTGTGATTAATTCAAATAAAATCGTTAAAAATGGCTTAATTTCAGTGCTGCAACTTAATTTTTTTACCTTGCTGGTATATGATAGCCGCCTAAATATATGCTAATTACATTAAACGGTAAGAATCACGCTTTAAGCGAATACTTGCTGTGATTTTGATTGCAATGGCGAGCAAATCAACCGCTTCTCTAGGAGACAGACTATTATTTCCAAGCTTTTTCAATTTTGTCGACAAATTATCGGCCCAAGTGCCAATAACGAAAATGTCGCAATCAGCAGTGAGCCGTTAGTGATCCCTAGAGGTGAGCATGGTATTTCTCGCAAACAATTTAGCCCAAATGCAATCAAAGTACTCTACCGCCTAAAAGATGGTGGCTATGATGCTTACTTAGTTGGTGGTTGCATTCGCGATGTATTGTTAGGCCAACAACCTAAAGATTTTGATGTTGTAACCAATGCTACCCCTGAGCAAGTAAAAAAACTGTTTCGTAACTGTCGCTTAATTGGTCGCCGCTTTCGTTTGGCGCACATTGTTTTTGGCCGTGAGATTATTGAAGTGGCCACAATGCGCGGCCATCACGAAGCACAAGAAGATAAAAATCAAATTAGCCAGTCAAGTGAACATGGGCAACTTCTTCGCGATAACGTATTTGGTAGCATTGAAGAAGATGCAGAACGCCGTGATTTTTCAATCAACGCTTTATACTACTCGATTAATGATTTTTGTGTTTACGATTACGCAAATGGCTTAGCCGCTATCAAAGCAAAACAAATAGAATTAATTGGCGATCCTGAAACACGCTACCGTGAAGATCCGGTACGTATGCTTCGCGCAGTGCGCTTTGCCACCAAGTTAGATATGCAAATAGCGCCAGCAAGCGAAAAGCCGATTACCGAATTAGCGAGCTTGCTTGATAATATTCCGCCAGCGCGTTTATTTGAAGAAATACTCAAGCTATTTTTAAACGGCAAAGCACAGCAAAACTTTATAATGCTGCGTCAGTACGGTTTATTTAAGTCGTTATTTCCTGAGCTAGACCGTATTTTAAATAAAAACCCTGGCGGACTTGAAGAAACCTTCATAAAGCAGATGTTTGCAAACACTGATATCCGTATTAATGCAGATAAAAAAGTCACTCCTGCATTCGTATTTGCAGCATTACTGTGGTTCCCGCTGATTGAGCGTACTGAAAAAATTAGACGCCAAGAGCAACTATCAGAATACGATGCATTTGCTCAAGCAATTAATAAAGTACTGAGTGAGAATGCCCAACATATTGCCGTACCAAAACGCTTTACTTTAGGTGCCCGTGATATTTGGCATATTCAACAACGCTTAGATAAACGTGCTGGCCAGCGTGCCTATCGTTTAACACAGCAGCCGCGCTTTAAAGCCGCTTATGATTTTTTACTATTGCGTGTTGATGCTGGTGAAACTGAGCATACAGAGCTGGCACAGTGGTGGACACAGTACTTAGGTCAAGATATTAATGGCCAAAAAGAAATGGTACGAGAGCTTGGTCATCAAGGTGGCCCAAAGCCACGCAAGCGACCTCGTCGTCGTACTACTAAAAAGCCAGCTGAGTAAATAATGTTACGTGTCTATTTGGGGTTAGGTGCAAACCTTAACAGCCCTAAAAAACAACTTGATAACGCTGTTATTGCACTTAAAAGCTTGCCAAACAGCGAACTTATAGCCTGCTCGCATTATTATGCGAGCAAGCCTATGGGACCACAAGATCAACCTGATTATGTGAATGCAGTCGCCTGTATCAACACTTCACTTGAGCCAGAGCAACTACTCGATTTAACCCAAGCCATAGAACTGGAACATGGGCGAGTCAGAAAGGCTGAGCGCTGGGGCGCACGCACATTGGATATTGATATTTTATTATTTGGTGAACACATTTTAAATACCGATCGTTTAACCGTGCCTCATTACGGATTAACTGAGCGAGAATTTGTTGTTTACCCACTGCAAGAAATTGCACCGGAACTGATTTTACCTAGCGGCGCATCTATCAAACAGATAGCAAATACCCTACCGCTTAACGACTTACAACAATTACCACGGTAATTAATTAAGGCCATTGTCTGCGAGAATATTATGTCTAAAATAACCGTTTCAACTTTGAATAAAATGAAGGCTGAAAGTAATAAAATCACTGCGTTAACAGCTTACGATGCTAGTTTTGCTAAGTTATTTCATGATAACGGCGTTGATGTTGTTTTAGTTGGTGATTCTTTGGGTATGGTATTACAAGGTGGCGATGATACCTTAGCGGTTACAAACCAAGAAATTGCCTACCATACTCGCTGTGTGCGCGCAGGAAGCCGTGATTTATTTGTTATTGCTGATTTACCGTTTATGACCTACGCAACCCCAAATGATGCGTGTAAAAATGCTGCAGAACTGATGCGCGCGGGTGCTAATATGGTCAAACTTGAAGGCGGTGAATGGCTACATGACAGCATTAAATCACTAACCCAACAAGGTATTCCAGTGTGTGGCCATTTGGGTCTTACACCGCAATCTGTGCATGTATTCGGTGGTTTTAAAATCCAGGGCCGTGAAGAAGCGCAAGCGCAAAAAATTATTGCCGATGCAAAAGCATTAGAAGCCGCAGGTGCTCAACTACTGGTGCTTGAATGTATTCCAAGTGCCTTAGCAAAACGCGTTACAGAGTCATTGAGCATCCCTACAATCGGGATTGGTGCGGGTAATGCAACCGATGGTCAAATTTTGGTTATGCACGACTTGGTGGGCATTTCTGCAGGTTATATTCCTAAATTTTCAAAAAACTTTTTACTCGAAACAGGCAATATGCCTGCTGCAGTTAAAAAGTATTGTAACGATGTCAAAAGCGGCGTATTCCCAAGCGCTGAACACGAGTTTAAATAATGCAGTCAATCACTGAAATAAAATCATTACGCAGTCAAATTAGAACCTGGCGCCAAGCCGGTTTAAGCGTGGCATTTGTTCCTACTATGGGCAACTTACACCGTGGTCATTTTTCACTGGTAGAAAAAGCTAAAACACTGGCCGATAAAGTGGTCGTGAGCATTTTTGTTAACCCAATGCAATTTGGTGCTAACGAAGATTTAGACAGTTATCCGCGTACTCTAGATGCTGATAAGCAAGGGTTAGCTGATCTTGAAACAGACATTTTGTTTATCCCCAGTGTTGAGACTATTTACCCTAATGGTTTAGGCGCGCAAAGCTTTGTTGATGTGCCTGGTATTTCAATGGGATATTGTGGTGGTTCACGCCCAGGCCACTTTAAAGGCGTAGCGACTGTTGTTACTAAGCTATTTAATTTAGTACAGCCTGATTATGCTTGTTTTGGTGAAAAAGATTTTCAGCAGCTACAAGTTGTTAAAACCATGGCTACTGACTTATCAATACCAGTAGAAATTATTGGTGTACCTACCATGCGTGAAGTTAGCGGCCTTGCCATGAGCTCGCGTAATGGGTACTTATCAAGTGATGAAAAACAAACCGCTCCTGCTTTATTTAATACCTTAAAGCATTGTGCGCAGCAAATAAAAAGCGGTAATAAAGACTTTGCTACATTGGAAAGTGAAGCAAAGAACGCATTAGAAAACGCAGGCCTAAAACCAGATTATTTTTCGATAGCTCAACGAGATACATTAAAAGCTGCTACACTCGAAGATACACGATTTGTAATTTTAGCTGCCGCCTTTTTAGGTAGTGTTAGATTAATCGACAATATTCAGGTTGAAGTTTAATACTGGTGTGGCCTCATTTTAAGGATAAGCATGAAAACTTTTTTTAAAACTAGCCTCGTGGCTTTTTCGTTTGCAGTTATTGCTGGCTGCCAGAGCCAGCCGGGTAATCCAGCACTTAATCAGTGTGCTCAACAAAGTTATCAATGTGAAACCAGCTGCGAACAGCAAACAACCACCGATAGTCTTAAATCGCAGGTTTGTTCATCAAAATGTATTGAGGCTTACAATCAATGCAAAGTACAAGCTGAAAACTTAGGTAAAGCAACAAACTAAATAATCTTAAGTAAAACAAAAAAACCGCTCAATGAGCGGTTTTTTATTATTTGCTTTGGCTGCTTATTTCAAGCCTAACTTTTTAAGCTCTAGTTCAACTAACTTTGCAGAAAGTGGTACATAGCCATCCTTTTCTACAATTTTTTGACCGTCTTGAGAAAGTACCATCTTTAAGAACTCAGCTTCAACTGGCCCAAGTGGCTTATTTGGGTGTTTATTTACATAAACATATAAAAAACGTGATAGTGGGTATTTACCTTGTGCTACGTTTTCAAGCGTGGCATCAACAAAGTTAGTGCCTTTTTTAGATAACGGAACAGTACGCACACCCGATGTTTTATAACCAATGCCAGAGTAACCAATCGCATTTAATGACGCTGAAATTGACTGTACAACAGAAGCCGAACCCGGTTGCTCGTTCACGTTATTACGGAAATCACCTTTACATAGCGCTTTCTTTTTAAAGTAACCGTAAGTACCTGATACTGAGTTACGTCCGTATAATTGCACGTCTTTTGCAGCCCAATCACCTTCTAGACCAACATCACTCCAGCGATTTACTTGCTCTGATGCACCACATTTACGAGTTGATGAGAAAATAGCATCGATTTGGTCAATGCGTAGTCCTTCGATTGGGTTATCTTTGTGTACAAATACTGCCAACGCATCAATTGCTACTCGCACTTGTGTTGGTTTGTAGCCATGACGCTTTTCAAATGCTTCAATCTCTTTTGACTTCATTGCACGGCTCATTGGACCTAAGTTAGCCGTACCTTCAGTTAGTGCTGGTGGCGCAGTAGACGAACCTGCCGCTTGAATTTGAATATTTACATTTGGGTAAATACGCTTATATTCTTCAGCCCAAAAGGTCATCATGTTGGCTAATGTGTCAGACCCTACTGATGAAAAGTTACCTGATACACCGCTAATTTTTTGATACTCAGGAATACCGTCTTCTAATGCAACCGCTTGTGCAGATACAAATGTTGTAACAGCCACACCCATTGCGGCAACTAAGTTTTTAAATTTCATTTTGGGGTTCTCCAATTTGTTCGTCCCATTTCCTAACTGCGGTTCACTCTAAAGTGAGTACATGACAATGGTGTGACTCTTAAATGACACTTTTATGACTACCTATATTGCTTGCTACTAATGGCGAAATAACGATAAGTCTATCGCTTGAAAACGCGAAAGAAAAACAAGAACCTTTACCCAGCTCGCTGTGAATTTTTAATTGACTACCATGGCGAGTAAGCACATGCTTGGTAATAGCTAAGCCTAAGCCTGAGCCACCTGTGGTACGGCTTCTGGCTTTATCTACTCGATAAAAACGCTCAGTTAACCGGTTAATATGCTCAGGTGCAATACCATCACCATTATCGGTCACACTAAAACATGCTTGTTCATTGTTGCGCTGCCAAAGTACCTCAATTTTACCGCCTGGTTTAGTATAATGAATGGCATTAAATACTAAATTTGAAAAGGCACTTCTAAGTTCATCCTCAGCACCGGTAATATCAAGCGATGCATCAATCTTAAAAATAAGTTGATGGCCTTTGTCTTGATTGATAGATTGCGCTTCTGTTTCAATTAAGTTTAATAATCGTGGCACATTCACCGCTTTGTCATTACTGTGTTGCTTTCCCCCTTCGATGCGCGATAACGACAACAGCTGATTCACCAAGCTATCCATACGCTTACATTGCTCTAGCATAGTAGTTTGTGCTTTATTCCACATTGCAGGCGGGGGAAGTGAATCACTATCGAGCATTTCAAGGTAGCCGGTAACAACAGTTAAAGGGGTTCTGAGCTCATGAGAGACGTTTGCTACAAAGTCTTTACGCATCTGCTCAAGTTGCTTTAAGCGAGTAACATCGCGTACCACTACCAACAACTGTGTATTGGCATAGGGCATAACCCTAAATTCAAGAACTTGCTCAACACTGTGGCCACTTTCAAGCTCCAGAGCATCGCTAAACTCTTTACGACGCATATATTTAGCAAATTTAGGATCGCGAATTAAGTTATCTAAACGCTGACCATGATCAACCGGCCACTGTAACCCTAACACTTTGAGTGCAAGTTGATTACACCACACAATTGATAAGTCGTTTTGTAGCACAACAACGGCATCGGGTACGGCCTCAGCGCCGTCACGAAAACGCCGTATTAGCTCTGCCAGCTCATTACGTTTTTTACGATTGCGGTGTTGCAGCTGGTAAATACCTTCAAATACTTGCTCCCACGACCCTTCCCCTTCAGGCGGGTTAAAACTGCGTTGATCATGCAGCCAGTCACTTAAGCGATAAAGCTGATGGTAATGCCACATAAGTAGCGAAAAAGCGCCCAAAAACAACATCAAAAATGGGGCACCAATGAGCACCCCAATTAAAAGCAAAGGTATAAAATAGACAAACAGCCGTTTAGTTAACGCCTGCTTGTTAATAACTCGATACATACACGCTCTTTACCTTATAAACACTAGCAGATGATTTGACTGTGCTAGGTTAATAGATTGTGACTTACGAAGTAAACTTATAATTTACTCGAAAAGCGATAACCAGCACCGCGAACTGTTTGTACTAAGCGGTCATGCCCAAGCGTAGCAATTGCCTTACGCAGGCGACGGATATGAACATCTACAGTTCTATCTTCAACATAAACGTTAGTACCCCATACATGATCAAGTAATTGCTCTCGGCTATATACACGCTCAGGGTGGGTCATAAAAAAGTGTAACAGTCTAAATTCCGTTGGCCCCATATCTAGCTCACTGCCACCTGAGGTCACACGATGCGAAATAGGATCTAAACGTAAGCCATGTACTTCAATCGCCTCTTCAAGTGAGGTAGGAGCAACACGACGAATAACCGCTTTAATACGCGCCATTAACTCTTTAGGTGAGAACGGTTTTGTAACGTAATCATCAGCACCGACTTCTAAACCGCGTATTTTATCTTCTTCTTCGCCGCGGGCTGTCAGCATAATGATAGGAATTTGGCGTGTGTGTTCATTTTGTTTGAATTTTTTAGCGATTTGAATTCCACTACCGCCAGGTAGCATCCAATCGAGTAACACCATATCTGGATAAGGTTCAACCATTGCAGATATTGCAGAATCATAATCTTCTGCCTCAATGGCTTGAAACCCATTTTGTTCTAAAACAAAAACCAACATTTCCCTGATAGGTGCTTCGTCATCAACGACTAATACTTTACGTGACATTCCAATTTATCTCTTAGGCTATTGAGTAGGTTTCATTATTATGACTAAGTATGACATTTTTATTAAAGTGTAACGTGGAAATCAAAATGAGCGTAAAAAAAAACACAAAATAGTGACAAAAAATTAAATATGTCATCTTTGTATCATCATAAGCTGTAAATCAAAAAGCGGTTTGAGGTGTTAATAGCTTAATAATTGCGCGTAGTTTTTATATTATTTATGAGATCATCAAATTACTAAGCGACGAGTTTTAACAACTATATTTTTAGTCTGATCATAAAAGCTCACTGCGCCACGACACTATTTAGATCAGCTTTATTAAGATCTTAAATATCAGGATCAGAGTTTTATCAAGCAGATCCCTTTGCGGATCACTATTTTACCCACTACTAAAGCTAAACCAATGATTTTTTGTATAATTTTCATTCTACCACTGCGCTTTACGATGCCTAAATGACTAAAACATGCCCATTTTAGCGCTTTAGTTAGTAAAGTAATGATCCCAGATATGACAAGTTAGTAATCGAGTGATCCCAAATTAATAACTAGGTAAAATACTGATCCCCCACAGATCAAAAAAGCCAGTGCATAGGCAACTGGCTTTTATAATGAGCGCGAGAGTATCGCTATTATTGGCTCATTATTTTATTTTTGGGTTTAGCTCACCGCTTAAGTATTTAAGGTGCATTTCATCTAACGAAATTGGCTTAATTTTACTTGCTTGACCTGCAGTACCAAACGCTTCGTAACGGGCAATACAAATATCAGTCATCGCTTGCGTTGCAGCGGCTAAGAACTTACGTGGGTCGAAGTTAGACGGGTTCATTGCTAAATGACGACGGATTGCACCGGTAGACGCTAAACGTAAGTCAGTATCAATGTTTACCTTACGCACACCGTATTTAATACCTTCAACAATTTGCTCTACTGGCACGCCGTAAGTTTCTGGGATCTCACCACCGTATTGGTTGATCACCTCTAACCACTCTTGTGGTACTGAAGACGAACCATGCATTACTAAGTGGGTATTTGGTATACGCGCGTGGATTTCTTTAATACGATCAATTGCTAAAATGTCGTCGGTTGGTGGACGCGTAAATTTGTAGGCACCGTGTGATGTACCACAGGCAATAGCCAGCGCATCAACATGGGTTTTATTTACAAAGTCTGCCGCTTCTTCTGGATTTGTTAGCATTTGCTCAGTGGTAAGTTTACCCTCAGCGCCAACACCATCTTCTTCACCCGCTTCACCAGTTTCAAGTGAACCTAATACACCTAGCTCACCCTCTACAGATACGCCACACGCATGCGCCATTTCAACTGTTTTACGTGTTACATCAACGTTGTAATCGTAGCTTGAAGGTGTTTTACCATCGCTCATTAATGAGCCATCCATCATTACTGATGAAAATCCTAGCTGAATTGAACGCTGACATACACCCGGTGATGTACCGTGATCCTGATGCATAACCACTGGAATATGTGGCCATTCTTCAACTGCCGCTAAAATCATATGACGAATAAAAGGTGCACCGGCATACGCACGTGCGCCCGCAGAACCTTGCACAATAACAGGGCTGTTTGTTTTATCAGCCGCTTCCATAATTGCACGCATTTGCTCTTGGTTATTTACATTAAACGCGGGTACACCGTAACCATGCTCTGCGGCATGATCAAGAAGTTGTCGCATACTGATTAAAGCCATTGGGTATTCTCCAATTTATCGGTAGTTATTTTACTACCTAGTTTGAACGGATTTGTTAGTTTGGCGCAATCACTGCGCCATGAATTAAAAGGCAAATGGCCTAAAATTCATATTATTAACGACTAAATAAAAGTGAGAGGTATTTACTCGTTAATTGTAGCAGATGTGAAATAAGCACATCTGCTTTACGGCTAGCTAATACCCTAAGGTATTATTTAGCGCGTGATTCTAGCATTGCAACTGCAGGTAGTTTTTTGCCTTCTAAAAACTCTAAGAACGCACCACCACCAGTAGAAATATACGATACTTTATCACTAATGCCATACTTATCAATTGCCGCTAGGGTGTCACCACCACCAGCAATAGAAAATGCGCTTGAATCAGCAATCGCTTTTGCAATAGCGCGAGTGCCATTACCAAATTGATCAAACTCAAACACACCCACTGGGCCATTCCATACAACAGTGCCCGCATTAGCAATAATTTTTGCAAGTTGATTAGCAGTATCAGGGCCAATATCAAAAATCATATCGTCGCTGGTGACTTCACTTACATCTTTAAGTGTGGCTACAGCTGACTCTGAAAACTCATTACCTACAACAACATCTGTGGGTACCGGTATTTCGCCATCGTTGGCTTTCGCTGCAACGCATAAACGATTTGCTTCATCCATTAAATCAGCCTCATAAAGTGACTTACCTACGGGATGACCAGCAGCTGCAATAAAGGTATTGGCAATACCACCGCCGGTAACAAGCTGATCAACAATTTTAGATAACGAATCAAGTACGGTTAATTTAGTGGATACTTTAGAACCACCCACAATCGCCACTAACGGACGGGCTGGGTTATCAAGTGCTTTACCTAGGGCGTCTAGTTCAGCCGATAATAATGGACCAGCACACGCTACATCAGCAAACAGACCCACACCATGGGTTGAAGCTTGTGCGCGATGTGCAGTACCAAAGGCATCCATTACGTAAACATCACATAATGCAGCGAGTTGCTTTGATAGGGCTTCGTCGTCTTTTTTCTCGCCTTTGTTAAAACGTACGTTTTCAAAAACAACCACTTCGCTATCTGCAACATCAACGCCGTTTAAGTAATCTTTTTCTAGGCGAACAGTTTGCTCAAGTGCATCATTTAAGTAATCAACAACGGGTGCTAATGAAAATTCGTCTTCGTATTGCCCTTCCGTAGGACGGCCTAGGTGTGACATAACCATCACTTTTGCACCTTTTTCTAGCGCAAGTTTGATAGTAGGTAGTGCAGCACGAATACGTGCGTCTGACGTCACTTTACCTGCTTTAACGGGTACATTTAAATCTTCACGAATTAATACACGCTTGCCGTTTAAATCTAAATCTGCCATTTTTATGACCGACATGAACATCTCCTTAGTTAACGATACTAAACCAATAAATACGTTTTAAATATTACTTAAATGCCATCATAGCACGAGCGGTATCAAGCATGCGATTCGCAAACCCCCACTCATTATCACACCAAACTAGTAATTTTATCAGCCGTTTATGACTAACACGTGTCTGTGTGCCATCTATAATACAAGAATGGGGATCGTGGTTAAAATCAACCGATACCAGCGGCTCTTCGGTGTAACTTAAAATACCCTCAAGCCTATCTTTAGCTTGTGCCTTAAGCGCACTATTAACCGCACTTAAATCTACATCGGTATTTACCGTGACACTTAAATCCATGGCGGTCACATTAATAGTCGGTACACGAACGGCAATAGCCTCAAAGCGGCCTTTAAATTTAGGTAAAATACGGTCGATACCACGGGCTAATTTTGTGTCTACCGGAATAATAGATTGGCTGGCGGCACGAGTTCGGCGTAAATCATGGTGATACGCATCAATCACTTGCTGATCGTTCATTGACGCATGAATAGTTGTAATAGCGCCAGACTCAATACCAAAGGCATCATCGAGTACTTTAATAACAGGAACAACGCAGTTGGTGGTACACGAACCATTAGAGACAATAGTATGCTCGTTTTTCAGCTCATCGTCGTTTATGCCATACACAATGGTGGCATCTACATCATTATCAGCAGGATGGGAAAACAACACTTTTTTAGCACCTGCGGCAATATGTGACTGTGCATGCTCACGTGAGTGGTACACGCCAGTACATTCAAGTACCACGTCAACATCTAGCGTTTGCCACGGTAATTCAACTGGATTTTCTTCACAAAATAATGCAATGGTGTCATCAGCAACGCTGATAGTGTCTTCACCTAGTTTAACTGGAAAAGTGAAACGACCATGAGAGGTGTCGTATTTTAATAAATGGGCAATAGCTTCAGGGTCGGCTAGTTCGTTAATTGCAACAATTTTGATCTCGTCGCTTAAGCCTGATTCGTATAGTGCACGGACAATATTTCGACCAATACGACCAAAACCATTAATTGCAAGTTTGATTGCCATGAAATATAAAATCCACTCTAGTTACGTACAGAGAAAGGCAGCGTCGCCTTTTAGATGGCGGTATTGTAATCGACCTTGCCTGCGATTATAAGAGCCAAGCATTAGAAACTTTAAATTAACGCCATAATCAACACGCAATGCGCTTTTATTTTTAACTCGGCTTTGCGATATTTGCTATTTTAGTTTTAAATCAAACACCACGTTTATTGATGCTTTAACGCTTATTCTTGCACCTAAATATTGCTGCTGCGTAAATGGGTTCTCGTTATTTCTAGCAGCCATGCTATTTCTGTGGCTAGATAAAACAATGTGCTTAACACCGCTCGCGTCGTAATCTGAGCTACTAGAATTTGCACTAATACTATAAACGTTGCCAAGTTCAGCACCAAAAGACTGAGCGAGCTTATTTCCCTTCGCTTTTGCGTTATCAATTGCTAGTTGTGTTGCCTCTGCCTCTAACTGCATGGCCTTGGAGGATAAACCATTAATTTTTTTGATATTGTCTATTTGTAAGCGTTGAGCAAAATCAATAAATTCATCGACTTTTTTAATATCTTTCAATGTGACTTTAACTGTTTTCAGAGCTAAATAATTATCGCTTAAAGCAATCCCTGATTCTGTACCAACCTTAGTGTATACCTTGCTTTTTAAACCCGATATATGAACATCGCCTTGGCCAAAATCATATTTATCTAATTCTTCAAATAACACGCTGATCCGGCCATCAAGGTCACGCTTAGCCTCAAGTAATGTATCTTCAATGCTTTTTACTTCAAATATAATTTGAGCCATATCTGGCTCAACTAATACCTCAGCAGACCCCTGCACTGCAATATGACGATTAGCTGGCACGCTTGAATTAGCAAAAGTAATAAGAGGGAATAAGATAATAAAAATAGCGCTGATAAGTTTCATATTCGTTCCTTGAATTTTTAATTAAACACGCGTTCCCATAAGTATACAAACAAGAAGAAAAGTAAACTGCATACAATTAAGCTAAGTGCATACTTTATAGTTGGGTTTCTTATAGTTGGGTTTCGCTGTCCTTAACCAACCTACATTAGATCGCCTACTTTAAGTTCTTTACCGGCGCCTATTTGATGGCATTGGGCTAATAACAGCTCAGCAGTGGCTTGTGCATCGGTAAGCGCATGATGGCAATGATAGCTTGGTAAATCGTAGCGATTACGGCATTCATTTAAGGTTAAATCATCTAATTTGATATCGCTTGCGTGTTGCAGTAAGCGCTTTTTTTCTATTTGTAAGGTATCGATGATCAGCTTAGGCCGCTGGATGATCCCTGCATTTTTTATTGCTAACTTTAAAAAGCCCCAGTCGAGCATGGCATTATGAAATACTAAAATGCAGTCACTAAAGTGAGCACTTAAAGACATTAAAATACTCTGTAGACTTTGCCCTTGTGCCACCGAGTCAGTACTAATGCCGTGAAAAACAGGGCTTTGCTCTAGACTTTTAACCTCTTTATTAACGATATGCTGCGATTGACTATTCTTGATACATTGATTATCAATCAGTACCCAAGCAACCGAGACAATTTCATGTTGTTTAGGATCAAGCCCTGTTAATTCCAAATCAATCACTAAATAACGTTGCTTTAAAGCACTTTGCGCAAGCAAATGGCGACGCTTTAAGTACCGCGTAATAAGCTGCTTAACCATTATTGTTACAAACTCCCACGCGCAAATTTAAACGCCGCGCCTTGCTGCGCTTGTTTTACTAGGTAAAACGCTTCTTTAAGCTGATGACGCTCTAACGAATTGAGTTTGTCTGGGTTAATACAATTACTAGGTAACCCTTCTTCGTTTATTTGCGTGCGCAGCCGAAGCTGAGTTAAAAATCGCCAACAATCTTTTAAATTATAAATATCTTCTTTGCTTAATAGTGAATACTTTAATAAAGCATCCAACCTCTCTTGGGTGTTAGCACGGCGAATGCCTACTTTTAATGCATAAAGTCGCGCTAGATCGTTAATGATCACCACCCCGCGCTTTTTAAGATCGATGTACTTATGGTGTTGCTCTGTTTTTTCGGTTTTAAAGTTATTGAATAAACCAATCGGCGCACTGTTAGCGTTAACATCGCTGGCCATTGCCGCATAAAAAAGATCATTGCGAGAAATATGGGTCAACTCTTCACAAAACTGGCTATAGAGTGTGGTTGAGCCTTCAATAAAGCGCAGATCAAAAAAGATTTTACAGTTGAGCATTGCCTGCGGTGTGGGACTGGTGATCCACTTTAAAAACTTCGCCCGCCAATCACTAACACTCATTCGACATGCATCACTGCTAGCCATTATGTTACCAGGACAACGACGAATGCCGCACTCAACTAAGTTTTCACAAACAAATTCGCCCATCTGTTTAAAATATGCGTGCTGTTCATCGTTTAGACCATCAGGTAATAACAAGCCATTATCTTGATCTGAATGCAGTGTTTGCTCTTCGCGCGCTTGAGAGCCAAAACAAATAAAACTAAAACTGGTTGGCGCGGCGCCATGGTGTTGTTGAAATAAAAAAATTAGCCGCGAGGTCAACGCATCGGTTAAACCACTGAGTAACTTTCCGATCAGCGAAATATCATCAATATTATTTGAAAACCCTTTTAATAACTCAGGAATTTCTTTCGCGTAACGTTTTAAATCAGCCACATTATGGGCCTTGTAAATACGACCAATTAGCTGCACTGGGTCGCTTTTTTGTTGGCGTAGTAAGTCTGTACTGGTGATCATTCCTAGCGGTTTATGGTTTTCGTCAAGCACAGGTAAATGATGAATATTATGCTTAAGCATTAAGTGCAGCGCTGAAAATACGCGGTTATTTTCAAATATAAACTTAGGCTTATTGGTCATAATACTATCGATAGCTTGCGCAGGGTCAACTTCATCGGCAAGCACTCGGTTACGTAAATCACGATCTGTAACCACACCAATAAGATGCGAATTTTCGGTGATCATCATTGATGAAATCCCATGCTCTTGCATTTTTTTAGCACTATGACGGATGCTGGCATCGGGGGGCAGCGTAATCGCTTTGCGAGTCATGATCTCTGATATTTTACGCTCAGACCAGCTGTCGTTGTTACTTTTATAATGTGATGACAGCAATCGATTAGCATGAGCACGAACAAAGTATTGCTCGAATGCTTTATATTCTCGACGTAAGTAATCAAAATCCGTTTGGTCGAGCATATAGACAATGCCCTCTTTTTGTACTTCTAAACTGTTTTGTATTGAATCTCCCGTCAGTAACGAGGGATAACCAAAGTAATCACCTTGAGTTAAACGCGTTACCGTATCGCCTTGAGCATCCACTAAATCGTATAACCCGGAACGAATTAAAAATAATTTAGGCTGTTCACTGTTAAGCCATTGCGTTTGGTTTTCTCGGGTCAAATAAATACTATCGAGATGGTTAACAAAATAACTGCAGGCGCTGTCCTGTAACATTGAAAATGGTGCTTGCTTGTTAATAAACTGCGCGACTTCCTGTTGCTCACTACTCATAAATCATCCTCAATAAAAAAGCGACTTAACCTGAAATATGGTTATTTAATATAGCGATTATTTAATGTAGTCATTATTTAAACAAATAAAAAGCCCGACTTAAGTCGGGCTTTGATGCGTTATATCATTAGATATATGGATTAGTGAGCATGCGCATCACTAGACCCTTTAGGATTACGAATACCTTCAACCATTTCTTGAATTTCAACTGGTGTCGGTTGAGTCATTTTCATAACACCTGCAGCTACTGCAAAGTTAATGATCATGCCTACTAAACCAATCCCTTCAGGTGAAATACCTAAGAACCAATTTTCTGGGCTATTAAGCTCTGGACTCACAAACTTGAAGTAAATGATGTATGCAGCAGTAAAGGTGATACCCGTTACCATGCCTGCAATTGCACCATGTTTATTCATTGATTTAGAGAAAATACCCATAATAATTGCAGGGAAGAAGCTCGCCGCTGCTAAGCCGAAGGCAAAGGCAACAACCGAGGCCACAAATCCTGGCGGGTTAATCCCAAAGTAAGCGGATATTACAATAGCAATCATCGCTGCCAACCTCGCTGCAAGTAATTCTTGCTTGTCGGTTATATCCGGTTTAAGTGTCCGTTTAAGTAAATCGTGCGATACTGAGGTTGAAATAACCAATAGTAAGCCCGCTGTAGTAGATAGTGCCGCGGCAATACCACCTGCTGCAACGAGTGCAATAACCCAGGCTGGTAAGTCGGCTATTTCAGGATTCGCTAGTACCATAATATCGCGGTCAACATTTACTTCGTTTGCGCTATTAGGATCAGTGATTTTACCTGATGTGTAGAACATTTTGCCGTCACCATTTTTATCATTAAAGGTGATTAGGCCTGTGCGTTCCCAGTTTTTGATCCAAGCTGGTGCCTCTGCATACGCTGTACCACTTCCGTCTTTACCATTAATTGTATCAATCATGTTTACACGGGCAAACGAAGCTACTGCAGGTGCTGTTGTGTAAACAATAGCAATAAACACCAGTGTCCATGCTGCTGAAATACGTGTGTCTTTAACGCGAGGTACAGTGAAAAAGCGAACAATTACGTGTGGTAAACCAGCAGTACCCACCATAAGAGCACCTGTAATTGCAAATACATCAATCATGCTCTTTGAGCCTTCAGTGTATTGGCCAAATCCAAGCTCGGTACTTAAACCATCGAGCTTATCAAGTACATACATACCTGAGCCATCACTTAGCGTGGCACCAAAGCCTGTTTGTGGAAAAAAGTGACCTGTTGCCATCATAGAGATAAAAATAGCCGGTACTAAATAAGCAAATACCAGTACACAATACTGCGCAACTTGCGTGTAAGTAATACCTTTCATGCCACCAAGTACGGCATAGAAGAAAACAATGATCATACCGATATAAACACCGGTTTCAATTTCAACTTCTAAGAAGCGAGAGAACACTACACCAACACCACGCATTTGACCCGCAATGTAAGTAAAACAAATAAAGATGGCACATAAAATAGCCACTAAACGCGCAGTACGTGAGTAGTAACGGTCACCGATAAAGTCTGGCACGGTAAACTTGCCGAATTTACGTAAGTAAGGCGCTAAACACATAGCCAGTAGTACATAACCACCGGTCCACCCCATTAAGTAAACACTTCCGTCGTAACCCGCAAACGAGATAATACCCGCCATTGAAATGAATGACGCAGCACTCATCCAATCCGCAGCAGTTGCCATACCATTGGCTAGTGGAGGTACACCACCACCAGCAACGTAGAATTCATTTGTGGACCCAGCTCGAGCCCAAATTGCAATACCGATATAAAGCGCAAAGCTTAAACCGACAATTATAAATGTGAGTATTTGAACATCCATTGACTAGCTCCTATTCGTCTACGCCATATTTTTTATCTAACGTATTCATTTTGAAAACGTACACAAAAATCAAAGCCACAAAGGTATAAATCGCGCCTTGCTGGGCGAACCAGAAGCCAAGTTTAAACCCAAAAAAACGTACTTCATTAAGTACATCAACCAGTAATATGCCAAAGCCAAAAGAGACCACAAACCATACTGCTAATAATTTAAACAGTAATGAAATGTTTTCTGCCCAATAAGCTTTTGCTTGTTCTTCATTTTTAAAAGCCATTTTTATTTTCCCCTTTAAACATCACGATTGTGATGGGTGGTTTTTTATATTCGTTAACCAATTTAGCAATGCAATTCAAATATTGAATTGCGACAATAGTCGTAACAACATATTAACGTTTCCGTAAACTGCGCATGATCAATTAATAAACAACTCATGAACCAGTTAAATTTCAGTAGCTTAATAGATTTTTATTGCTCAAACTTTTAGCCAAATTAAAACAAACCGTGGGAATAAGACATTAGTCTAACTAAATAGACAAAAACAAATTAACCCTTAAATATCATAGTTTTATTTTATTTATAGATAACATAAACAAAATGTATACCCCCTACTTTATTTGCAGCTAGGTATTGTTAATAAGCAAACTACTTCAAACTCCAACTGGCGCTCGCATCTTGAAATAGTTTGGGTATAGTTATGACAAATTATAAAAACACTCTACGAGGTTAAATAAACATGACAGCTGTACTACTCATTGTTGCCTTTGGCTACATAGGCGTGCTGTTTTGGCTGGCAAATTGGGGTGATAAGACCACCCCACTTGCCAAGCGTATTAGTCATCACCCATTTGTGTATTCATTTGCATTGGGAATTTATTGTACTTCGTGGACTTACTATGGCTCGGTAGGCACCGCTGCTACTAGTAGTTGGAGCTTTTTGCCTATTTTATTAGGACCCGCCTTACTGTTTTTTTTCGGCCAAGGCTTTTTACGTAAACTGGTATTGGTGAGTAAAAAACAAAATATCACCACTATTGCCGACTTTATTTCAGCGCGTTACGGCAAACGCCAAACCACCGCTATTATGGTGACCATTATTGCCTTATTAGCCACTATTCCTTACATTGCATTACAATTAAAAGCGCTTAGTTCTAGTTTTTTACTTTTGCAAAATAGTAATCAAATATCTGGGGATATTTTGGCGTTATCAGCCACTTTAATGATGGCACTATTTGCTATATTTTTTGGCACGCGCAAAGTTGATGTAACCGAGTACCGCTCAGGCTTAATGCTTGCTGTGGCGTTTGAGTCGCTAATAAAGCTGTTTGCTCTGGCTGCTGTAGCAGGGCTTGCAATATATAGCTTATTTAATTTACCCACAGAGGGTTCTAGCCAAGTTGCCGAGTCAATTTGGCTGCATTGGGCGCAGTTTGACTTTTTTAGCTTTAACTTTATAGGTCAGTCACTAATGGCGGCAGCTGCTATAATTTGTTTGCCACGGCAATTTCATGTCACCGTGGTTGATAACCAAGATAAGCGCCATTTATTTACTGCTCGCTGGGCTTTTCCATTGTACTTGTTATTAACCGCAGCAATGATTTTACCTATTGCCACCGCTGCTATTCATCCAGAAATTGGTCGCAGTTTATCACCTGACAGCTTTGTACTGGCACTGCCTATGCTGCACGATAACGCTTTTTTAACCACCTTTGTGTTTATAGGTGGGCTTTCTGCTGCCACAGCCATGATTGTTGTTGCAACACTTACACTAAGCACCATGATCTCCAACGACGTGGTGCTCCCCTTAATGTTGCGCCGTAAATTTAAACGTAATTTAATCACCACCAGCTACAAATCCCGCATTTTATTAGTACGGCGTTTTACCATTGCTGGGGTACTTATTTTAGCCTACTTCTATCAGCAATGGTTTGGTAGTGGCAGTGCGCTAGCCAGTATGGGGTTAGTGGCTTTCTCATTGGTGTCGCAATTATTGCCTGCTATTGTGGGTGGTTTATATTGGCGAAAAGGTCATGCTTATGGTGTTTATGCTGGGCTACTCGCAGGGGTCATTTGTTGGGTGCTATTTTTAATGTTGCCTATTTTAGAAGCCCCTAACCCACTAGACAGTGAGCTGCAACAAACGCTTATAACTAGAGGCACCTTAATCGCGTTGTTTGCTAATATTGGCTGTTACATTAGCTTTTCCTTGGGAGCTGAAGAGCGCTTAATCGATAAAATTCAAGCTGCGGCATTTGTTAATCCTAAAGATCAGGCCATTTTATCTCGTCGCTTAAATAAAAACGTAAAAGCCACCGTATATGACTTTAAAATTTTACTGCAGACCTTCTTAGGCATTCAGCGTAGCCAACAAATTTTATCGCATTACGCACTCCATCATGATTTAAACGACAACAATGCACACCCTCGCGCTGACTTTATTGCCTACTGCGAACGCGCACTAACTGGAGTATTAGGTGCTTCCTCTGCGCAAGCACTTATTCATACAGTATCATCTGGCAAACGAATGGCGTTTGAAGAAGTGGTAAACTTTTTTGATGAAACCACACAAGCACTGCAGTTTAATCAAAACTTACTATTTACCTCACTCGAAAACTTAAGCCACGGACTCTCTGTGGTAGATAAAGATCTCAACCTCGTTGCTTGGAATAAGCGCTACAGCGAAATGTTTAACTACCCTGAGGGTTTTTTACAAGTTGGCCAGCCCATTGAAGAAATAATACGGTATAACGCAGAGCGCGGTGAATGCGGCCCCGGTGAAATTGATCGCCATGTTGATAAGCGGGTTCAGCATTTAAAAAATGGCAGCTCACATCACTTTATTCGTCATCGTCGAAATGGCCAGGTTTACGAAATGATAGGCAACCCACTACCTGATGGGGGGTTTGTAACGAGTTTTTCTGATATTACTAATCATATTAGTACGCAAAATGCGCTCGAAGAAATTAATATGGACTTAGAAAACCGCATTGAAGCGCGCACCCAAGAAGTGCAAACCATTAATAGTAGCCTGCAAGCACAAATCGATAGTCGCGTACAAACAGAGCAAGCACTTACTTTAGCTAAACGTGAAGCTGAGCAAGCGAATGATAGTAAAACTCGCTTTTTAGCACTGGCCAGCCATGATATATTACAACCGCTCAATGCGGCACGATTATATCTCGCCGCCATTGATGAAACTCAATTAGATAGCACCAATAAAAATAACTTTAATAAGCTAGGTGATAGCCTCGATTCCACCGTGCATTTAATGTCGGCTTTATTAGAAATTGCCAAGCTAGAGCAAGGGGCAATGACCCCAAATCCTCGTCACTTTTACATTGATGATATTTTAGATCCCCTTAAAAGCGAATATGCGATTTTATCGAGCGATAAAGGACTCTCATTTAAAGTACGTTCAAATAAACAAATAGTACACAGCGACATTACTTACTTGCGCCGAATACTACAAAACTTACTGTCAAATGCGATTAAATACACGGAAAATGGCCGTGTATTAATTGCCTGTAGAAACAGAAAGCACAGTTTACGGATTGAAGTATGGGATACCGGCCCTGGTATTAGCGACATTGAACAAGCAAAAATATTTAACGACTTTTACCGAATTGAAGCTAGCGACAATAAAGGCGTTGGCTTAGGTTTAGGGGTGGTTAAACGTATGGCTGATTTATTGAGCCTGCCGATTGATGTGGTTTCATTACCTAATAAAGGCAGCCGATTTAGCATTGAAGTGCCTTATGGTGATGCGCAATTAGTACAGCAAAAACAATCCAGTCAAAATATAGTCGACAACCGCGCCGCGATAAATATTATTGCCGTTGACGACGACCCTGAAAACCTTGCAGCCATGGCTAGCCTATTAAAGCGCTGGCAGGCAAATTACACCCTATTCGATAAAGTGGACGCGGTGTTAACTTATGCAAAAGAACAGGGCGCACCTGATGTTATTTTAATGGACTATCAGTTAGGTAATGATTGGGATGGCATTACTTTAATTAAAGCGCTACGCGAGATTTGGCAAAGCGATATTCCGGCTATATTAATTACCGCAGTGCGAGACACTGAGCTAAAACAAATCACCAAAGCCGAAAATATTCATTATCTGAGTAAACCAGTAAAACCTGGTAAGCTTAAAGCACTGCTGAACCACAGCACTTAACGATTAATAAGAGCTTAAGCCCAGTAAGTACTGGGCTTGAACTTAACTATGAATGCGCTCTCTGAGTTTTTGGAATAACCAACTAAGCCCTACCAGCGACAACCCTAAACCAATGAAGGACAATGCTTTTAGAAGTCCCGTTAAATTTGCCATATCTATTAAAAACACCTTAACAATTACAGCGCCAAGAATACCTAAACCAACATTTTGCAGTAACCGTTGCTGCTTTAAATGCCCGGCTATCACTACCAGCGCGCCGAGTAATAACCAAATAACCGAATAGCTATATAGCTCGGCGTCACTGGTTGCTTTATCAAGATAAATGAAGCCACCTTGCCAATATTGACGGATCAAGCTGTTGATAGCTAACAGGGCTAATAAACCAGACACACCGAGTGTAATTTGACTCAATTTAGCATTTAACGGTTTAACTAAACTCGCTAACCATAACGCCAGCAGGCTCGGGACCAACCAAATTAAAAGTATCCAGTTAAATATTGGTGTTTCACCAACATAAAGACGCATTAATAACGGATTATCATCCAACGTTGTATTGATTAACAACAAGCCAGCTAACGCTGATAAAATAAAACCTGCAGTGCGATATAGCTTGCCCAGCTGCCCTGCACTTTGCGCGCGATATAAATAAACGCAGCCTAAAGCAAGCAAGTTACAACTGAGCAAAACTTGCTCATAAAAACTTAAAGAAAACAGCTGAGGGTAGTGCCCTACCAGTTGATAACTGGTTTCGGTTGTCACAAATAACGCTAAACAATGCAGTGCTGCTCCTTCAAGCCATATTTTTAGTTTTGAAGTATTAAAACATTTAGCCGCTGCAAAAAATAACCCAATACACAGCGGGTAAACAACTAAACTCCAATGCAAACCAAATATGCTTAGCTCATCATAACTAGGCGTCCACGGCGATAAGGTAAGGCGTAAAAGTAATGCCGCCACAAGGGCTTTTATTGGCCAGTGTGGCATAGCCACATTGTATTTTTTTATCAGTAAGCTCAGCAGTAATACTTGAACAGCCAGAGCAATGGTAAGGCCACTATCACTCAGTAACATCGTAATTGCTAAGGTAATATTGGCGTTTGCCCCCACCCAATAACTAAAGCGCTGCCATAAGGTTGTATTATTTTGCGTAAATTTAATTAACACGGCACTCATTAAACATAGCAATACCGCCCAAAGAGGGTAAGCGGTTGCTAAAGCCGTGTTTGGGATCATCGCATACAAAGTGCCAACTAATGCAAACATGCTTAATGAAGCAAGCAAATGAAAAGCTAATCGTTTTGGGTATTTATTACCAAAATAGAGTCCATAGCCACTTAGCCCCAGAGCAAGTAATAAGCCTAGCCCGTATTCGTTTTTAAAAATGAATAACGCGTCATTAAAGGCATAAGTTTGTTTAGCACTGACCACTAATAACAGTGCAATTAATAAAGAGACAGCCTGCCATGCATCCCAACGGCTATTTTTTAGCACTAAAAATAGTAACAAAGCGATGCTTAATAACGCCACGATTTGCCATTGTAAATTAAACACACTCAACAGCATGGCAATCATTAAAGGAGCAATAAAGGCCAGTAACAAACCGTGGTCTGGAAATAAATTAACTAACCGTTTAAAGCTGTGCGGGCGTACTTCAAGGGTGTTAAAGCCCAAGCCTAAGCGTGCAATAGCGATTAATCCTAAAATACTTAACAACGCAAAAGCGCCTATTAACCACACTGTGTCGTAGTTAAATAGAGTGAGTCCAACCAAGTACCAGCCAATATGCCCTACCCATAGTAAATACCACAGCCAAATACGCTTTACTTTATGTGCCACAACTGCTGCGGCAACACTCACAAGGGCAACATAAATAAGCAAAGAAAATAACTGCCCACTGCCCGTATTTACCCAAATAGGAACACTGTAAGCGCCTATAATGCCTATTACAGCAAGTAAAGGGCCTAACTTTATTGCCATTACACTAGCACACACAGCAATAACTGCTAAGCCAATAAATGCCCACTCAGCACTTAGCATGCTAAAGCTGTTATAAGCTAAAAACATTAAGGCAAAACAAGTCATAAAGCCGCCACTGGCAAGGGCTGCAGGAATGTAATTATTAAAGCCTTCAAAAACGATGCGTTTATAATGTAAATAATACGCTGCTGCGATTAAGCCAATGCCAAATAATCCACCGGCACTGAGCCTCATTGCAGGTGAAAGTAGCCCAGCCTCTAAACTGTATTTTGCTAAAAACACGCCACCTAAAGCCAAAGCAATAGCACCAATCCAGGTCATCCAATTTTTCTCGAAGCCTGCACGTAATTGTTTAAAAAGCAGTTCAATACTCGATGGTTTTTTAGTTATCGTTTTACGAGGTGGTGGAGGTTTAATGCTTACTGGTTTATTAACAGCAGCAGGAATATCTGAGCGGTTTAGAGGTATTGCGTTATCTACTTGAGGGTCAGCGGAGGATTTTTCATTTTTTGCTACATTTTGATTTGACTCAAACTGTAATAGTTTTAGTTTTAATACTGCAACCTCTTGTTTAAGGGTGTTCAATTGCACTAAGGCCACTAATCCACAAATAGCCCCTGCAACAATCGCAATAGATACAATAATTGCTAATCCGATTAACTCATCCATACAGTCCCTTTTTTACCTCGCAACAGAAGTCCCCAAAAATAGCACAAGCGAAATCTATTTTATAAAATTACTATGTTTAAGCAACCTCAAGGCGATCACGGCCTGCTTTTTTAGCTCGGTATAATGCCTGATCTGCACGTTTCATTACATTTTCAAAGCTCTGATCGCTACTACGGTGCGCAATACCGATACTAACCGTTAAAGAACGCTGATTTTGTACTGTAATAGTACGAGCAGTTTCTAGAATAGTCTGCGCAAAGTTAAGCACTTCATCAAGCTCATAACTAGGTAAGTAAGCGGCGAACTCCTCACCGCCTATGCGAGCAAAAATATTTTCATTTTTAAAAAGATGATTCACTTTATCTGCGAACTGTTTAAGCACCTGATCGCCCACATCATGGCCAAAATCGTCATTAATACGTTTGAAATGATCAAGATCTATGATTAAAACAGTGTAAGGATTATTAACAACCTCCTTCACATGCTGATAAAAACAGCGTCGGTTATACACTTTAGTTAAATCATCTATGATAAATTCTTGCGCTAACCGAGTGTGCATTCGCTGCATAAAGTGCATGGTTTTAAATAAACCATAAACAGTAATTAACATACCCAATGTGCGACATAAATCCTCTACGTAATTGCTTATCCAAAGAGGCTGATGTATTACTTCATCAAGCACATCGGCAGTAGATGCTACAATCCATAACATTAAACCGATACTGACATACACGTAGGCTTTTTTAGCTAATTGTGAACATTGCACCATAAAGAAAATTGTAAAAATAACCACTAAGTTAATAAAGTCAGTGGTAAAGCCGTAAAGATTTTGCTTGAAATCCAATAAAGGAAAGCGCATTAACGAAAAAATTGAAAAGCCAATAATAAATGCCAGCATAGCTAAAATTAACAGTTTGTTTAATCTGGTAATTTTTACAAAGCGGCTGAGCTTAAGGCTCACTTTTTCCGGATTCATCATAGGCTGTATTTAAACTTATTATTGTTGCTAAAAACTATACCATAAACTAAAACTGATTAATTTAAATTAATGTGCTAACACCCCAGCCAATCGCAACTAAAATAGTTAACCCAATCATGGTCTTAGTTTTGTGCTTGCTGATAATACGCTCAGCTTGATTGCCCGCATAATACACCACGATTGCCAAGCCGAAATAACGTATAGAGCGAGCAATAGCGCTTGCTAATAAAAACAGCGCCAGCGAATACTTAGTTGCGCCAGCGGCCAGCATCGCAATTTGAAACGGAATAGGCACGATACCTAGGCTTAACACAAACCAAAATCCTTGTGCCTGCATTTTTTGTTTTACGTTTTCAAACTGCTCAGGGCTTGAGAATGTGTTGATAACCCAATCGCCAATGATATCAAATAAGTAATAGCCTAAAGCATAGCCAAATAACGCACCTACAATACAGCCTAGTGTTGCCATTAGGGCAATTTGCCAAAGCTTTTCCCGTCGTGCTTGCATAAGTGGTACCAGCACTGCCTCGAGTGGAATGGGAACTATGGTGGATTCTAAAAATGAGGCAATAGTAATCCCACCCAGCATATTTTTAGACTCAATAAACTGACGTGTTTTTTGCTTGAGCTTTTTTTGTATAGCCATAAACGTCCTGTTAGCAATTAGGTAAGTGACTAAATCATCTCATAATAAGGTTAATGCTACCTGAAGAAATACAGTCAACATAGTAATCATTATAAGACTGCTTTATTATCTTTATATACCATTATACTTTTAAAATTTTCACAATATGCAAACTGCCCGCTACATTCCCTTTAGAAAACACGACATCATTACAATGTGCGCCAAAGAGCTTAATAAAGACCAACAAACTTCTTTTAAGCAGCTTTGTGAACTTTTAGCCAGCTTAATTCACTTTCATTACCATGGCACACTTGAGTCATTAAAAAATAATTACGCGCCTTTTGATCCAAATAGCGATACTCGTTTGATAAACAGCGTGACTGATGAACAAAAAGCGCAGTGCCAACGTGATTTTGCTAAAGATTTTGCCAAAGTTCTAAACGCGGCTAATTTTGAAGTGATCACCCATCAAGACCTACAAGATGCACTAAACGAAGAATCACTATTTAAAGTGCGCCTTGAGGTAGAGTTTGAGGATTTTGAAGAAGTGGTTTTTTATCGCCGTGGCGAGTCGCAACTCACCGAAACCATAACCAGTTTTTGGGGGTTACGTAAAAAGCCACTGCATTTTACCAACTACGATCGCGTAGCAGTATTTATCCGTTTTAAAGACAAATCCTATTTTGAATCAAAAAATAAACTACCTATGGGGTTTGAGCCCAGCTCAACCATAGTAAAACTATTTCAAAATGTGCCAAAAGCTGACTTAGAAATGCTATTTCCTAATAGCGAAGTACGCATGCGCCCTATTGATAAAGTGATTATTGGCTCATCGGCACTTATTGGCGGTGCGGTAGTATTAGTTACCAAACTGGGCGCCTCATTACTTTTACTGTTTGCTTTGTTTACATTTTGGGGAGGGTTTAGTGATAAAGCCGTTACCATGACTCAGCAGCACTTTATTACGTTAGCCATTGGTATTGGAGTATTTGGCAGTTTTGTGTTTAAAGAGTGGAGTAAATTTAAAAACCGTAAAATTAAATTTATGAAAGCACTGAGCGATAATCTTTACTTTAAAAACCTTGATAACAACGCCGGTGTTTTTCATACCCTTATAGACGCCGCCGAAGAAGAAGACATAAAAGAAGCTCTGCTTGCCTATACATTTTTACTAAAATCAGAAAGTGGCTTAAGCGCACAAATGCTTGATGAGCAGATAGAGACGTGGTTTAAAACAAAGTATAAATGCGAGCTAGATTTTGAAATTAGCGATGCGCTTGAAAAGCTTAAACGCATGCATTTAGTAACTTGCACAAACACCCTATATAACGCGATAAATCTAGAGCACGCAAAAGCCATATTAGATGAGCGCTGGGATAACCTATTTCAATATAACTAAGCAACTCCTTACTTAACAAAAAAGCAGCTGACACTTCAGCTGCTTTTTACGTTATTACCTAATTTAGGCTGTTTGCTGCTTTTCAAATTTTGCATGCACTAATTTATAAAGTGCTGGTAAAATTAACAACGTGAGCAAAGTGGATGACATAATTCCACCTACCACCACGGTTGCCAAAGGCCGTTGTATTTCAGCGCCGGTACCGGTATTTAGCGCCATAGGAATAAACCCTAAACTAGCCACAAGCGCGGTCATTAGCACTGGGCGTAATCGCTGTAATGCCCCGCTATGTATTGCATGGTATAAGCTTAATCCCTCATTTCGTAACTGCTTAATAAACGACAGCATCACCACACCGTTTAATACCGCAACCCCACTTAGAGCAATAAATCCCACACCCGCTGAAATAGAAAGCGGCATATCTCGTAGCAATAATGCTAATACCCCACCGGTTAGTGCCAGTGGTACGCCACTGAATATAATCAGTGAATCACGCAGCGAGCCAAAGGCACTATAAAGTAAGCCAAAAATAAGCAATAAAGTCACAGGCACTACCAACGACAAACGCTTACTCGCCGATTGTAATTGCTCAAACGTACCGCCGTATTCAAGCCAATAACCACTGGGTAGGTTAAGTTGTGCGTTCATAGTCGCTTGGGCATCGCTTACAAAGCTGGCTAAATCGCGTCCTGTTACATTCGCTGTTATTACCACATTGCGCTTGCCGCTTTCGCGATTTATTTGATTAGGGCCTTTTTCAATACTGATTGTAGCCACTTCTCCAAGCGGTACAAATGCAAGCTCAGGGTTACTACTTTTAGGTAACGCAATAGGTAAACGCGCAAGCGCAGAGACATCATCAGACCAACGCTTATCTAAGCGTACTAATAACGAAAAGCGCTTATCACCCTCATAAATTAGCCCTGTTTGCACCCCACCAACAGCAGCGGCAAGGGTTTGTTGAATGTCGTTTACGGTTAATCCTAATAGCGCCATATGGTCTCGCATTGGGGTAACAGAAAGTGTGGGCAAGCCCTCCATTTGCTCTAAACGAACATCAGTAGCACCGGTAATATTTCGCATTAAACCAGTGGCTTTTTCGCCAAACTGTTTAAGTATGGCTAAATCGTCACCGTAAATACGCAGCGCTACATCGGCACGCACACCGGCAATTAACTCATTAAAGCGCATTTCTATAGGCTGGGTAAATTCATAGTTATTACCCGGTACCTCATTCACACGATGACGAATTTGCTGCACTAACGCGTCTTTACTTAGTGACGGATCAGGCCATTGCTCACGCGGCTTTAACATTAAAAAAGTGTCGGCAACGTTAGGTGGCATAGGATCGCTGGCGACATCTGCTGTGCCAATCTTTGAAAATACGTTCGCAATTTCAGGCTGCTCTAATAAAGCCTGCTCCAACTGCTTTTGCATTTGCACCGATTGTTCAATACCGGTGCCAGTAATACGCAACGCATGCATTGCAATGTCACCTTCATCTAGCTGCGGTAAGAATTCGGCGCCCATATTTTTAACTTTAAAGCCAAGCACTAATACCAAAACAGTGGCAATACTCACCATCAGCCACGGTAATTTAAGCGATAAGTTAAGCAGTGGCTTGTAGATTTTTTTAACGCCACGCATTACTGCGTTTTCGCTTTCATCTACTTTACCACGCACAAATACGGCAATAGCCGCTGGCACAAAGGTGACAGCAAAAATAAGTGCACCTATTAACGCGGCAACCACGGTAAACGCCATAGGCTGAAACATTTTGCCCTCAACACCACTGAGCGCAAATAGCGGTAAATACACCAACATAATAATTAAAATACCAAATACTGCGGGGCTAAACACTTCTTTGGTGGCTGAAGTTACAACCTCTAAACGCTCACTGAGCGTAAGTAAGCGGCCATGTTTATGTTGAGCCATCCCTAATTGACGAAGGCAGTTTTCAACCACAATCACCGCGCCATCAACAATTAATCCAAAATCGATTGCACCTAAGCTCATTAAGTTACCCGAGACTCGATTGCCCACCATGCCTGTAATAGCAAATAGCATACTCAGCGGAATAACCATGGCGGTAATAAGCGCACCAGTGATATTCCCAAGCAATAACAACAGAATGACGATAACCAATACCGCACCTTCAAACAGGTTTTTTTGTACTGTGGCGATGGTTTTATCAACCAGATTGGTGCGGTCATAAACAGGCTCAATAATAACCCCTGCAGGTAAACTTTTTTGTACTTGTATAAGCTTATCAGCCATGGCTTTGGCAACCACACGGCTATTTTCACCAATTAGCATCATCGCCGTGCCTAATACGGTTTCCTCGCCATTATAGGTAGCCGCGCCAGTTCTGAGCTCTTTTCCTAAGTATACATTTGCCACGTCCTTAATTCGCACAGGAGCATCATCACGCTTAGCAATAACGGTGTTTGCTATATCCGCTAATGTTTTTAATTGCCCAGGGGAGCGCACTAAATATTGGCCGTCAAAGCGCTCTATATAACCGGCTCCGCGATTGCTGTTATTAAGCTCAAGTGCACTGATAACATCGTTGATTGTTAGCTTATAAGCGATGAGCTTTTCTGGTATGGGCGCAACTTGGTACTGGCGCTCAAAGCCACCTTGGCTGTTTATTTCGGTTACGCCTTTTACTTTTAAAAGCTGCGGACGAATAACCCAGTCTTGTAAAGTACGTAAATCTTCGGCGCTGTAAGGCATACCATCACTTTTTAACGCATTGGGTTTTGCATGCACGCTATAGGTAAATATTTCACCTAAACCACTGGCAATAGGTCCAAGGTTTGGCTCAACATTATTAGGTAAATCGGCGCGAATACTTTGAATACGCTCTCCAATTTGTTGACGCGCCCAATAAATATCGGTGCCTTCATCAAAAATAATGGTTACTTGAGAAAGCCCATAGCGAGAAAGCGAACGGGTATAATCAAGCTTAGGAATACCCGCCATCGCTGTTTCGACTAAGTAAGTGATACGCTGCTCAACTTCAAGCGGCGTAAAACCAGGCGCTTTAGAGTT
This sequence comes from Pseudoalteromonas sp. Scap03, assembly GCF_013393115.1. GTDB lineage: Bacteria > Pseudomonadota > Gammaproteobacteria > Enterobacterales > Alteromonadaceae > Pseudoalteromonas. The sequence continues at coordinate 124,531 of NZ_VDEU01000001.1, forward strand.
AATTTGCACTTGTACATTGGTAATATCGGGTACAGCATCTACCGCTAAGTTTTGGATGTTATACACACCAAACCCAGCAAATAAAAATGTCAGTGCCAGTACCATCATGCGGCGTTTAACCGCAAAAGAAACAATCCAGTTAATCATGGTACCTCCTAGTGAGCGTGACTTGCGCCGCTTTTTAAAATATCGGCTTTGATCACATAGCTATTGGTTGTGACGTACTCGCTACCTGGGCTTAAACCCGCAATGACTTCTACCCACTCGCTACTTTTTGCGCCTAAAGTAACAGGGCGCACTTCAAACACACTATCTTTACGCACAAACACACTCGCCATACCGTTAAACTCCTGAATAGCCTCAGGCTTTACACGCACGTTAGCATTAACCTTATCGATACTGACATCACTATTAACATGCATACCTGGACGCCAATGACCATCAGGGTTATTAAGCTCAATACGAGCACGTGCAATATGCCCGCCAGTCATCATAGGTGCTATAAAAAACACCTTACCTTGGGCATTTAAATGATGATGTAAATCGTACACGACAGCGCTTTGACCAATGGCTAGGTTTTCAATATTTTCAGGAAAGGCTGAGAGCTCAACCCATACTTTATCAAGGTTCACGACTTGCATTAGCGCACGAGTACTTGCCAGTTCGCCACGCTTTAAATATTGTTCGGTTACCACACCGCTAATAGGGCTTTTAATGCTGTAGTTTTGCAAAGTTTCGCGATTGGTGACGCTGGCCAGTACATCGCCTTTTTGAACGTTTTGACCAATACTGACAAAAATATCGCTGATCAATCCGGTATATGGCGCCATAATTTCTACTGTGCCATGCTGTGTAGGTGTAATAACACCGAACAGCGTGTCGGAAATATCAACCTCGCCGCTTTGTGCTATCTCCGTTTTAATGCCCGCGCCTTTAATTGCTCGCTCGCTCAGCACAGTTTGGCCTTCGTGCTGAGAGTACTCAAAGCTGACGCGTTCACCTTTATAATTAGCAGTAATTAAAAGCTCAAACGAATGTGGCTCATTTATAGGTTGCGTGCTAACAAGGTACTCATTCTCACGGGTAAACTGTATTTTTTGCGGCGTTTCTACTAAGCGTTTTAAGTTTATTTCTATACTTAAATCGTTCACATCTACCGGCTGTTTTTGCTCATAACCATATACGCGCAGCTCAACTTTACCTGCCAATTCTTGCAGCTTTAACTCAAGAGTGAGCTTTTCGTTGGTTAATAAAAAGCCGCCGTGTGGACCTTGTTTTTGGGTTTGCTCTGTTTGGTCATGCTCTGCTGAGGCAAATACATATGTGCTTGTTAAGCTAGCTACAAACGAGAGAAATACTAATAATGCGATAAAAGTGTTGTTCATGATTGAAAAGTCTCAGTTAAAGATTGGCCAGTTAAACGCTCAAGTGCGAGATGGGTCTGATATAACGCTGCATATGTATTAATCAACGCGCGTTTAGAGTCAAAAAGGGCTTGTTGAGCATCGAGCAATTGCAACACCGAAATTTGTCCGCGTTGATAGCTTTTTAAACTTTGCTCAATGAGTGTTTGGGCTTGGGGAATAACTTGCCCAGATAACAACTGTGCCTGTAACATCTTACCTTGGTAATAGGCATACAAAGTACGAACTTGCTGACGTAATTGAACCCGTAACTGTCCTTGCTGCTCACGTAACAATGCTAACTGACTGTTAGCTGCTTCAATATTACCGCTATTTGAGTTACTCAATTGCAATGGCATTGAAAACGAAAACAGCAACGAACTGGTATTGTTTTGCTGGTTGTAGCTCACGCCTGCACCTATATTAATATCGCTTTGCCCATTGGCTTTTTGCAGCGCTAAGTTGGCCGCTTGTTGTAAGTATTGCTGCTGTAACATTGCAAAATCAGGCGCTTGGTTAACCGCATCAAGTAACCCTTGCTCAGATTTAAGCGTTATTAATGTATTAATATTTCCCGCTAAATCCGTGTAATCATGTTGCTCACTCCATAGCTCATTGAGCGATAAACGCGCTCGCTCAAATTCACTATTTAGCTTAGCTTTATCAAGCTCAACTTGGCTAAGCGCATAACGCATGCGGGTTACATCTGCTTGCGATACAGCGCCAGCATCAGCTCGCTGCTTTATTGCTTTAAGTGCTTGGCTTACAACCTGATGCCGCTCGCTATTTAGAGAAAGTAAAGTTTGAAATTTAAGCGCCTCGTAATACCGCTCACCAGTGGTTGCCAATAAGGCTAAACGAGTATTTTGATATTGTATTGCTTGGGCTTTAATGTTTGCCGTAGCGTAATTTATGCGGCTTTGGCGTTTATTCCCAAGCTCTATAAGCTGGCTAAATGCCAAGGTTATTTCAGCACCTTGCACACCACGTGCATCGTTTGTCCCCAGCAGATTTTCAGCTTCTATATTTAAGATAGGGTTAGGCGAAAGTGCAGCTTGAGATTTAAGCGCGCTGAGTATTTTTTGATGATAAGGGTAGCGTTTTAATAGCGGATTTTGTTGCTCGGTATTTATCAACGCTTGTTTTAGAGTTAGTGTTTTAACATTTGCAAACGCACTAAAAGCAGGCAGCGTGCACAGCATCACCACCAGCATAATTGGTTTTTTATTCATATAGCTTGTCCGTTTTTAATCAACAGAGTTCACTTGCAAACCATTTACAACCTACGCAAAAAATAGCGACAGTGTAAAATGCTCAGCAATCTAAAAATGCCTATAACAGCCCATTAAACGCTTACACGTAGGCAGCTAAAAGCACAATAATCAATTGAAATTAAATTAAAAACTAGCTAAATAAATTCGGTGGCGGTACGTCTGGTGGATAATGTAAGCCGTGATAGCATGTCGCTAAAGTTGGTTTACTTTTCTCGGGAGTTATTGAGTGATTTGAGCTGTGGCTATAGCCACTGTGGCAATGCTGGTGGGCATGTATTTCTGTTGTTGGGGCATTATCGCTATCATCAGCAGATGAACCTAGTTGCGATAATGAGCTATTTACGTGGTCAACGTCTTCTTGTAAATGGTACGCGGCGCCGTCACAGCTTATAAAGCTATGCACAAGCACAAGTAACATTACAATTAAAAAACGATTTGAACGCACAGTTAAACGAGTTCCCTATTGAAACACACGATTAGATAAGCTCATTACTCATCTATATATTATTTTCTTCAATACTGTACCTGAAAACATCAAAAAAAGTAATGCAGCAAAATAAAATTTTATTTCATTCAATCTTATTTTGCTGCAAAAAGCCGCTAGCAAATGTTAACGGTCGAGATTAATCATTATTAAGCAACCGCTTGTTCTAAAATTTCACGGCTTTCTTTTAACGTAATAGCTTGGTTTTCTCCAAGGGCAACCATGCCATGCGCTTCAAGCTTGCCAATAATATTATCAATGGCAGCCGCTTTGTCATCACCATGCTCAGTAAGCTCAGTTGCTACGTCAAGGCTATGGTAAAACGCTTCAATCGCTTGAATTGTTTGCTCTGCTAAATCGTCTGTTTGTGCAAGACCAAATACGTTTTTGCCCATTTGTTCTAGTTTTGCTTTTTTAACTGCAAATTGATTTCGCAGTAAAGAAGGCTGAACAATAGCCAGTGAACGGGCATGATCAACGCCGTAAGCAGCTGTAAGCTCATGGCCAATCATGTGGGTTGCCCAATCTTGTGATACGCCAGAACCAATTAAGCCGTTAAGTGCTTGGTTTGCGGCCCACATAAGGTTTGCACGCCATGCATCGTCTTGGTTTTCAAAGTTATCACCCAATGTTTTAAGCGCTTTTAACAGTGCCTCTGCATAACCTTCTTGAACAAGTGCACCTTCTGGGAATGTTAGGTACTGCTCACACGTATGTACCCATGCATCTACTAAACCATTTACAAGCTGGCGCTGCGGTAATGTTTTCATTACATCAGGGTCCATAATGGCAAATTTTGGTAATACTTCTGGAGATGCAAACGGTAGTTTTTGCTTCGTTGCTTCTTTGCTTACTACTGAATTTTGATTAGACTCAGAACCGGTTGCAGGCAATGTAAGTACCGCACCAATAGGTAATGCGCTGGTAATTGTATGCTTACCTGTAGGGATATCCCAACCTTCGCCATCATATACAGCAGATGCTGCAATGTATTTAACGCCGTCAATTACAGAGCCGCCGCCTACACCTAAAACGAAATCGATATCTTGTTCTTTACAAATTTTTACTGCTTGGTCTAGCACTTCAATTGTTGGGTTGGCACCTACGCCCGAAAACTCTACCCAATCAAAACCTTCAAGTGCTGCTGCAACTTCATCGTATACGCCGTTCTTTTTAATAGAACCGCCACCGTACACAACTAATACTTTTTGATCTTTTGCGATCAAATCAGTAAGTGCGGCAATTTGTTGCTGACCAAATTGAATTAAAGTGGGATTTACGTAGCTAAATTTCATTATTTTGCTCCTAAAGGGGACGGTTAATTACTAAGCACCTTATCAATTCTTAAATAAATAAAGTGTTGATAGATGCATAATAATGGCATAGCGCATATATAAAAAGCCTAATAACTGCCAAAAGCTTGCCTAAAACTATCAGTGTTGTTATTTTACGCCAAATACCGTTAATTTAAGCCGCCCTTATGACGACCATCGCCACTTTGTTACAACAATACGCAGAGCATAATAAGTTGCTCAGCTTTGAAGGTACCATGGAAACAATTATTCCAGGGGTGTACTTTCATCGCGCCACCAAAAGCTCAGCGCGTCAGCCTCTTATTTATAATTCAGGTATTATTATTGTTGGCCAAGGACATAAAGTTATTCACTTTCCTGAGCATCAAATACAGTATGGTGCAGGCGATTATTTAGTACTGGGAGTGCCCGTACCACTAGAATGTGAAGCGTTTACTGATAACGATTTACCAGTAATGGGTATAGCAATTGATATAAACCCAGCCATGCTGCACAAACTGGTTAACCAAATGATGCAACATAATCCTATTTTAACTCCTTTAACACAAAGCGGAGCCGTCCAAAGTGCCGCTTTAGATATGGCCATGGAGCAAGTCACTCATCGACTGTTAACAGTGTTAAACAATCCACTTGAGGCTGAGGTATTTGGTGGCGATATAGTTAAAGAATTAGTATATAGGGTGCTGTGTGGCCCTCAAGGGCATACCTTAATTGGGCTTGCAATGCATGATGGCCATTACGCGCGCATAGCGCGTACTTTATCAACATTACACAGCGATTACGCAAACCCTATTACCGTAGAGCACTTAGCTGAAGAAGTTAATATGAGTGTGTCATCTTTTCATCGTGCGTTTAAACAAGTTACGTTTGAATCCCCTTTGCAGTATTTAAAAAAAGTACGCTTAGCAAAAGCAAAAGAATTAATAATCACCTCTGGCAGTAAAGCTAACGAGGCCGCATTTAAAGTAGGCTATACTAGTGCGTCACAATTTAGCCGTGAGTTTAAACGACACTTCAATAAAACCCCCAGTGAAATACATGTGTGATTAAAAGTAACCCATTTTTGCACTAAGTCATTATTTAAATACTTAATTACTAGTAAAGCCTACCTGCTTTGTTAGTATGGTTTAGAGTATTCATCCTTTTAGTAGCAATGAATTTTACGATAAAGACAAGAGGTTTTTGAGCATGTTAAGCGCACTGATGATTAGATTTAGCATTTTTATATGCGCTTGTACTATGCTGTTTAGTAGCGTTACTTATGCGCAAGAGCATTGCCAGCTCAATGAAAGAGCAACAAACACATCGGTGTCTTTATCCAAAGAAGTTGTCTCAAATATTAAGCTTAAAAACGGTATTAATCATCTCGAATTAAGCTGTAACTTAAAGCAAGGTGGGGTATTTTCTTTTACTCGCCCTGCACTTACAGACTTTTCGTGGCAGCAAAATTCAGTATATAAAACACCTTTAAAAACCAATCAGATGGCAATTTTAATGGACCAAGGCGTTTTTACTGCACAGCTTACAGTTACTACCTCAGCAGCTTATACCCCACGCTTTAAGTGGTCAGATACACAACCGTTTGTCGAAAAAATACAACGCTATAACCTTATTTTTGGCATTTTTTATGGTCTTTGCGCCACACTTATTTTTTATGCATTAATTATAGGACACGGCATAAAAGACCCTCTTTTTAAACTGTATGGCATTTATATTTTTTGTATCGCTAGTTTTATATTCTTTCAAGAAGGACAGCCTTATTTATTTACACAGCAGTACTACTCTGTGTACGTAAGTCATCTTTACACGTTAAGTATTGGTTTAACTATAGTCAGTGCCACATGGTTTATGAGTGCACTATTAGAGCTACCTAGATACTTTCCAAAGTTAAGCAATACATTAAAAGTTACCGCCTTATGCGTACTGACTTTGTGCTTACAAAAAATAGCGCTCGATCTGCCACTCATAACCAATATTACCTCTGCAGTAACCGGCTATTTATCATTATTTATTGTCATGACTATTTTTATCCTCAGCGCGATACAAACAAAGTACGGTGTCAATGAAGCAAACTTGGTATTTATAGCACTGGCAAGTGTGTTTATTAGTATGACTTTTAGAGTACTACTAACCGATTATAGTCCGTTCATTCAACGCTATGGGTTTGTTATTGCGTTTACAATTGAATCTTTATTACTAGCTATTGCCGTCGGTAGACGAATTCAAAGATTGAGTTATGCAAAAAAACAGGCTGAACGACACGCTAACTTTGATCACTTGTGCCATATATACAATCGTCGTGGGTGGAGCTTAAAAGCAAACGACTTATTGGCAGAGCACAAGCAACGTGGAGGCGTTTTGTGTTTTTTATACATAGATCTAGACCGTTTTAAAGCAATTAATGATACCTATGGCCATGATGTAGGCGACAAAGTACTGTGCAAAGTTGCAGAGTCACTTGGTCAACACATGCGCAGTGAAGATGCTGTTGGCCGCTTAGGAGGCGATGAATTTGTAGCCATGGCATTATTTAATAGCAACGAAAAAATTAACCAGCGAGTTAACACCCTAGAACAACAATTAAACCAGTTAACTATAGAGCATCAGGGCCATACCATTTCCATTTACGCCAGTGTTGGGCAAACTAGCTATACTCAGCCACCTGATAACTTAGACACAGTTTTAAAAGCGGGTGATGAAGCGATGTATAAACAGAAATTGCAAAGAAAGGCAAAGCAGGCTGAAAAAATGGTAGGAACCGCAATTTAAAGGCAAAAAACATGAGCTAGTCAGTAAGACTAGCTCAGCTATAATAGCTAGCTTAATCCTTTTTAAACAGTACCTCAGGATTAACCATGGTTTTCATTTCAAGCACGTTACCGTTGGGATCTTCAATAAAAAAGGTTTCTTGCTCAAACTCATCACCAACAAAACGACGGTAAGGTTTATCTAAATATTCAAGGCCGGCATCAGCAATGCGTTGCTTAAGTCCTTGAAACTCACTTTCTGATAAATGAATACCGAAGTGTGGTACAGCCACTGCGCCCATATCAACGTCGTGACGTACCGTAGGTAAACGCTCAACGCTTTGATGCAGAGTTAACTCGTTGCCCCAAAAATCAATGTCTACCCATCGTCCTGCTTCACTATTGCCGGTTTTACAGCCGAGTACGTCACAGTAAAACGTTTTCGCTTTTTCAAGATCGCCAGCGGGGATAGCCAGATGTAAACAGTTAGACATAAATTACCTTAGGTTATAACTTTTAATATATGAAATATGCCGCATTATACATAATTTGCAATTTATAGAACATCAACACTGTTATTTTTAGTCATTCATTGCATATCGATAATTTTCAACAATAATTCATCTTTTAACAATGGTGTATCGATTTTAGTCTTAAATCACAGTTTTTAACTATTAAAGCTAAAACTGATACATTATGATGTGCGCGCCATGACTAAATTCATACTTTTAAAATTCATTACCTTTTTTATCGGCTGCCTATCGTGTTTTGTAATGCATACCACATTCGCATTGCCTATTGTTGTATCTGCCGGTTTAACGGGGCTTATCGGTTCATTTATTCCATTCCCTGACGATTACAAAAACCATCCCTATTCAGCTATTTATGCAGGCAGTTTTGCCGGTATGTGCTCCACTAGTTTAATAACTGAATACTGGGAAATTGCGGCTATTTCTGCCATTGGGGCTGTTTTGTACACACTCACGATTAACATATTTGCAGGGTTTGGTGGACGATTAGGTAGCATTGCATTTGCTAGTGTCGCCTTATTTGTTTTAGCCAAGGAGTTAATAATATGACGCTTATTTATCCGCTGCTTGCTTTGTTAGGGGCGTTTTTAACCTTTTACTTGGCTAAACATAATCGCTTTGATGGGATCCGAGCCTCTGCAGCTCTATCGATTATTGCCTATTTGATTTTTGCGCAGCTGAGCCTTAACGCTGAGCTATATAGCATCGTCTTTTTTGGCGGCACATTTATTGGAATGAGTGCTCCCCACCGTTTTGGTGTGTATACGCTTGCCAGTTCAGCAATTATATTTTCACTGTTTTTTGCCTATCTAGTGCCTATTCTTGATGGTTTTGGTGGCGCTTTGGGAATTAGTGCATTTCTATCTGTGTGTATTTGCCATGTATTTATTTTACTTGGCGCACCACGCAGTAAAAAAACTAAAATTTAAACGTTTTCTTGAATAAAAATTCAATAAAATCTTACACCTATTAAATTGTATAAAAATAACCCATGTTTTTTTGATCAACACTGTTAATAGCTTCGTAGTATTCACAAAGCTGTAACACTGTAACATTCGATTAAAGGAACAATTATGAATAAAGTATTTAAGCTCGGTGCTATCATACTTCCCTTGTTACTTATTCAAGGCTGTAGTAGTGATGACGATAACAACGCTCCAGTAACTGTAGACCCACAACCTGCCGTCTCAATCTTTGACGCCGCACAGGACTCTGAAGAGTTCACCACTCTTGTTGCAGCACTAGAAGCAACCGGTCTAGATGAAACTCTCGATGATTTAACTACCAGCTATACTGTATTTGCCCCTACCGATGATGCATTCGCATTATTAGGCGAAGAGACCATTAATAGCTTATTAGCTGATACAGACACCCTAAGTTCTATTTTAACTTACCATGTGATCGCTGGCAGAGTAGACGCGCAAACAGCTATTGGCTTAGCGGGCAGCACTGTAGAGACTGTTAACGGGCAAAACATTGCTTTATCTTTAAATGGTGAGAATTTATTAGTAAATACCAGCACAGTAACAATGACCGACATTGTGACCGACAACGGAATCATTCATGTTATTGACGCGGTGCTCACACCAAAAACAGTGCCAGAAACAGCACCAACTAATAATATCATTGAAACAGCTCAGCAAGCTGGCAATTTTAGTACATTACTTGCAGCTCTTGATGCTGCATCCCTTACTTCAGCACTAGCGGACGAATCATCAGAATTTACCGTATTCGCCCCTACGGATGCTGCATTCGAGGCAATTGGTAGCAACTTTTTAAACACGTTACTGGCTAACCCCACCGTTTTAGCCGATATTTTGAAGCAGCATGTACTTGTAGGATCAGTAGATTCTGTTACTGCAATGTCTCTTAACGGTCAATCAGCAGAAACGCTACTTGGCAATACCCTTCCAGTGGCGATAAACGCAGAAACAAACATGCTATCGTTTGGCGGAGCAAACATTGTAGTTAGAGATATTATGACCAATAACGGTGTCATTCATGTGATCGATTCGGTTATTATTTCTGATGTTACTTTACCTCAAAGTACCAATACAATTGCTGATATAGCGAGCGCTGATGGTAATTTTACGACACTTCTAGCTGCTTTAACGGCAACAGGGTTAGATACACTAGTTGCCGATCCAGATAATACTTTTAGTGTATTTGCACCTACAGACGCTGCATTTGCTGCGCTCGGACAGGATACAATTAATGCGCTACTAGCTGATACAGATACGCTTCGTGATATTTTGCTGTACCATGTTTTTTCTGACGCGACAGTTTTATCAGATGACGCAGTAGCCATTGCCAATAGCAACAGCAACAAGATAGAAATGGCCAATGGCGACATGGCTGCTATATCTCATGTAAATAGCTCACTATTTATCAATGACTCAGCAATTTCAGAGGCAAATGTAATCGCTAGTAACGGCGTGATTCATGTATTAAATAAAGTAATTATGCCACCGGCTGAAGTTGGTACCCCGACTAAAACAATTGCTACAGTGGCTACTGAAACACCTGCACTATCTACTTTAGTCACTGCACTACAAGCAGCATCACTAGTAGATACCTTTAACGACACCACTCAATCATTTACGGTATTTGCACCGACAAATGCTGCATTTAGCAAAATCCCTACCGCTGATTTAGAGGCTTTATTGGCTGACACGACTGCATTGACAGGTGTGCTAACTCAACATGTTTTAGGCGCTCAAGTGGGCAGTACTGATGCATTTGCAGCCAATGGTAAAACGGTGACCACGCTTGCCGATAACATGCTAAGCGTAAACGTTGTAGACTTTACCAGCACAGCAAACACAGCAACAGATAGCATTGCTTATGATTCAACTGATAGTCGTTTAGTAACGGGTATGGCTGATGCTATGCCAGGCAAAACAGTTTATGTGTTCGACAATGATTTAGGCGAGGCAATGAGCACGTGTGAAGCAGCTTGTGCAACAACGTGGCCACCGGTTCTTGGTACTGCAGCATCAATTGAAAATGTACCCGGTTTATCGTTAATTGCTCGCTCAGATGACAGCATGCAAGTCGCCTACCTTGGCCGCCCTTTATATACCTTCTCCGGTGATACGGCAGCAGGTCAGAATAATGGCCAAGCTGTGAACGATATTTGGTGGCAAGTAAGCTTACCAGCTACATCACTACAAGTAGCGGGTAGCAATGTAACAACCACTGATATTTATACCAGTAATGGCGTTGTTCACTTAATTGATACAGTGATCACAACGGCCAAATAAACTAAGTTTTACTGTGAGATAAGCCAGGAGTGATGCTATTTACTCCTGGCTTTTTTATAAAAAATAGGCTTACTTATTAATACCTTGGGAGCTTGTTGGGTAACCAAAGACTACTTTTAACTTTGCTTTTAATCCCTTTGCTCTGTAGGTACTTTTAAAGAGATGCTGCCACTGATGAAAGGTAATTTTAATCGGGTTATTACTGTGTAGTTGGCCAATAATTCCGTATTTACAAGGCTTGCTTTCATCCTCTTCTACATAAGTGCCAAATAACTTATCCCAAACAATTAGTACCCCTGCAAAGTTTTTATCTAAGTAGCCACTGTTAATAGCATGATGAACCCGATGATGTGATGGAGTATTAAATACGCTTTCAAACCAACCCAGCTTTTTTACCACTTGGGTGTGAACAAAAAATTGATACGCTAAATTAAGGGCAACTACGGCAAAAACAATCACAGGTTCAAAACCAAGTAATATCATTGGCATCCAAAACAGCCACATGCCCGCAAGCGGATACATTAAACTTTGTCTAAAGGCAGTAGTAAAATTCATTCTCGTAGAGCTATGATGTACGACATGCGCTGCCCATAACCAATGTATATGGTGTGATGCACGATGAAACCAATAATATAAAAAATCTTGCAGTACAAAGGCACCTAATATGGTCAATACCGTCAATTCAATATCAAATAACCGAAACTGATACAGCCAGTAAAAAAACGGCATTAGTACTATTAATGCAATAGCATCAGCACCTTGATGTAATAAAGCCAATAATGCATTGGCTAAACTGTCTTTTATATCGTAGTGACGCCTAAATTTAATAAACTCGATAGCAACAAACAGCAAAAAAATAGGGCTCAGTGCGAGTAAAATAATTTCAATGCTCATACAACACGCTCCTGAAAATAATGGGCTATTTTTTTAAGTGCTTGGCTAATATCTTTTTTTATAAAAAAAGCCAGTATAAAATCGGGTACCCAAAAAGGTGCAATGCAACTAATATGGTAATTAACCTCAGTGAGCGATGGCTCTTCGTTAATGGTATTTAAGTAAATATCACCACGATGCTGCGCAACGGGCTTGCTACCTATAATACGGTAACTAATATGACTGTTATCTGCAGCTATTATTTGCTCTTTAAAGGTAGTGCCTTGCATTTTTATTTCTCTAATCGTGCCTTTTCCGCCACTTATTTCATCCGGCTCTTGTGGTGCTAGTAGTGTAAAGTGAGCATTAAAAAATCGGCCTAAATCAGCATGCGCTAATAATACGCTGCGTATTTGCTCCGGCGTTGCTGCCACAGCTCGCTTAACCTTTATTTCTACCATGATCTTCACCCTATTATTTTTATCGATCACTAGCATATAAAAATATGCCGTGGCAAACTTGCGATTAGACGACTATTTTTTAGCTTTAGGCGACAAATGAAAACCTTAGCCGATCATTATTTTTGTAGCTGTTTGGATTATCTTGAAGCCCAAGGCTTAGCTAGCCAAGTGGCTTTAAGCGCTATTGATTTTAACGAGTATACCAATAAAAAGTCACAACAATTGGCGCCACGTATCAGCTTAAAAAGCTATAATGCGCTGCTTGGCTATGCACAACAGGCGTTAAACGATCCCTTATTTGGCTTTGAATTAGGAAAACAAATACGCACCGCTGATTTTGGTGTATTGGGGTATTTAATTGAATCGAGTACTAATTTAGCCAGCGCTATTACTGCACTACTTAATTACGACAGCCTAGTGGCTAATATTGGTCGCGCCAAGTTTGAGCAACAAAAAACACGGTGTAAAGTAACTTGGTTAGCCGATCCACAATGTAGTTCACAGGCTGTTTTACGAAATATGACCGCTTGGGTCAGCGTGGTACGCCAACTACTTAATCCTGAGCTTTCACCTAGCTGTGTGTATTTTTCAACACACTTTTCAAACACCGAACAACACAGATTAACTAATTGGTTTAATTGCCCAGTAAAAGCTGGCGCTAGCTTTAATCAAATCGAGTTTCCAAGTAATTACTTAACCCTGCCCTTTAAAACCGATAATAGCCAAATCAACGCAATGCTTAAGCAAATGTCAGAGCAACAGCTATCCCAGTTTAAAAGTCAGCAGTTATTATCAGAAAAAATTAATCATATTTTAATGGCAAAACACGACTTACAAGATTGCTCTTTGCTTAGGACAGCTGCGGCCTTAAATATGACGCCACGCACACTACAGCGCTATCTAAAAAAAGAGCAAACCACGTTTGCCGCGCTGCTTGAAGCAGAGCAAAAACGACGCTTATTAACTTATATTCACCACTATTCGTTAAATAAAATCGCATTTATGCTGGGATTTAACGATCAAAGTTCTTTTAATCGTGCCTTTAAACGCTGGCATCATTGCTCGCCTCGCCAATTTATAAAAAACAACAAGTAAACAACCTGCTTACTTAAAATATACATTTATCATGTACCTTATTAATGTTTTTCTTTACACTAGCGTTATAGTATTGCTTTAAAGACAATTATTTATGCTTTTGCGTATGGTGTTAACTGTTTTTGTATTGTTTTTTTATAGTGCGTTCTGCAACGCCACCCCTGTTACCTTTATCGCTGAAGATTTACCGCCTTATCATTTTAAAAACCCTCAAGGTGAAGCACAGGGCGCGCTGGTCGATATAGCTAAAGCAGTTTTAAATGGCACTGATTTAACAGCAAAGTTTGAAATAATGCCAATGGCTAGAATATTCCAACAGCAACGAGCCAATCCTAATGCCATAATAATGTCACTGCTAAAAACACCAAACAGACATCATCAATATAAGTGGCTAGGTAAAGTCTACTTTGCGGACGCATACCTAGTTAGTTTAAGTAACCACAAAGATGAAGTGATTCATTTAAATTTTGCTAAAGAGTACAAAGTAGCCACTATTCGCGGCTACTCTGCACAAGCTTATTTAGAAACTAAAGGCTTTACTGAAAATGAAAACCTAGTATTAGTCAGTTATTATCAACAGCTCTGGAAAATGCTATATAAAAATCGTATCGACTTTGTTGTAACCAATACGCTCACACTTGAAAACGAATTAAAGCGCACCGGGCTCGACCCTAATTTAATTTCAAAACGCATCCACTTAGATGAGTTACCCTCTTCTTTGCATTTTGCAGCCAGTAATCAGTTTGACTCACACACAGCAAAAATTATTAGCGATAGGTTAAATGCCATCAAGGAAAGTGGTGAATATCAGCAAATTTTAAATAAATGGCAACTCCCTATGCCAAAAAACCTTTAATACTTAGCGGGCAAGGTATTCTGTGCTAGATAATTTTTTAATGAGATAAACAAAGGTGCGGGCAAGTCATTAATATCGCACCAACGCCACTGTAAACATTTGTGAGGCTCTTTATTTATAACCTCTCCGCCTTCATAGTCTGCTTGCATATATAAGGTAATATAATGTTTGTTCTCTGCGCTAAAAATATCGTTGGTAAAATCGAGTTTACGAATATTAGTGACATTGAGCCCAGTCTCTTCTACTACTTCACGCACAGCGCATTGCTCAACAGTTTCACCAAATTCTAAATGCCCTCCAGGGGTTGCCCACGTATTTGCGCCATGTGCGCCTATCCGTTCACCGAGTAAAATTTTATTATCATGCATTACTATTACTGCAACGCCTACTCTGACCATTTGATTCATTCTTATATCCATTTACTCTCATTAATTACTGAAACATTTTACATTAGTTGGAACTTTTTAGTTCTATACAATCATCACGTTGGCCAAAAAACAAAAACATCGCTTACTATTTAACCGACCATAGTCGAATATCACTGCTGATAAAAAGCGCTTAGTTTTAAATTACGTTAGATTATATTTTCCTTAGGAGCCTTTATGTCAGGTGAATACAAACAACATTACAACGAGTTTAAACAAGACCCAGCAGCGTTTTGGTTATCACAAAGTAAGCGACTACCTTGGTACAAGGCTCCAGAAACCGCATACACACAAGATCAAGAAGGACTACACCACTGGTATGCAGACGGCCAACTTAACAGCTGTTTTTTAGCCGTAGATCAGCATGTCATCGCTGGGCATGGTAATGAAACAGCGTTAATTTATGACTCACCGGTTACCAATAGCAAACGCAGTTATAGCTATTTACAACTGCAGCAAGAGGTCGCTAAATTTGCAGGGGTAATGCAGTCTTTAGGAGTGACTAAAGGCGACCGCGTAGTGATTTATATGCCCATGATCCCCGAAGCCGTAATTGGTATGTTGGCATGTGCCCGAATTGGCGCTATTCATTCTGTTGTATTTGGCGGTTTTGCAGCGCATGAATTAGCGGTACGGATTGATGACGCCAAGCCCAAATTGGTACTCAGTGCCTCCTGTGGTGTAGAAGTTAATACTGTAATTGAGTACAAAGAATTACTCGATAACGCGGTTGAAGCTGCTAGCTATAAAGTTGAACACTGTATTATTTATCAGCGTGAGCAAGCCACCGCACCGCTTATGCCCGAACGTGATATTGACTGGGCTGTTGCAATGCAAACAGCCACACCGGTTGATCCCGTTGCGGTCAGTGGCGATCATCCACTTTATATTTTATACACCTCTGGCACAACAGGGACACCTAAAGGTGTGGTGCGTGAAAATGGCGGCCATGCGGTTGCTATGCATTACAGCATGGAAACCGTATACGGCATGAAACCCGGTGACGTATTTTGGGCCGCCTCTGATATTGGCTGGGTAGTGGGTCATTCGTATATTGTGTATGCGCCACTTATGTATCGATGCGCAACTATTTTATTTGAAGGAAAACCGGTTAGAACCCCCGATGCCAGTGCTTTTTGGCGCGTAGTAGAAGAATACAAAGTGAATGCCCTATTTAGTGCCCCCACTGCGTTTCGCGCGATTAAAAAAGAGGATCCCAATGCCGATGGCTTTAAACAATACGATACCTCTAGTCTGAAACGATTATTTTTAGCCGGAGAGCGTTTAGACCCACCTACCTACGATTGGCTCAAAGAAAAAACAGGTTTACCGGTGCTTGATCATTGGTGGCAAACAGAAACGGGCTGGGCAATTGCGTGTAACCCTGTTGGCATTGAACACCTGCCAACAAAAGCAGGAAGCTCAACAGTTGCAACACCTGGATTTGATGTAAGAATTTTAGATATGAATGGGGATGAATGTGCTCCGAATGAACAAGGCGCGGTTGTTATAAAGCGACCTTTACCACCGGGATGCTTACCGACAATTTGGAAAAATACGGCTCGTTTTAAGGCTGGTTATTTGGCTGAATATGAGGGCTACTATTTATCTGGTGATGGCGGTTATATTGATGGCGATGGCTACCTCTTTATTATGGGTCGCACCGATGATGTAATTAATGTCGCAGGGCACCGTCTATCCACCGGTGAAATGGAAGAAATTGTTGCCGCGCACCCAGCTGTGGCTGAATGTGCAGTATTTGGTATTAGTGATGCGTTAAAAGGGCAAAACCCAATGGCGATGGTGGTGCTAAAAAATGATTTTCATGGCTCACATAAAGAGGTAGAACAGCAATTGGTGCAAACCGTGCGTAATCAAATTGGTGCTATTGCGTGCCTTAAAAATATTATGTGTGTAGAGCGATTACCAAAAACCCGTTCTGGCAAAATTTTACGTAAAAACCTGCGGCAGTTAATTGATGGTGAAGAACTGCAAATTCCATCAACCATAGATGATCCAAGTATTTTTGAAGAACTCAGCCAGCAACTCGAGCATGGTAAACTGTAACTACATAATGTAAAAAGTCTTAAATAGACTTTTTACATTGCAGCTGCTTAACTAATAATAAGTAATTAATAATAGCGTCCTTATGGAGTATTAATGACAGGAACACGCGCACAGCTGCGAGATTTTTTACTGCAATGGTTTGGCGATTATTTTCCGGGAAGTCCATTTTTATGGTACGACCTGATTGTATTGGCTTGGATTGCGCTATTTGCATTAATATTACACCTCATTTTAAGACTGGTTTCTCAGCGTTTAGTTAAAAACCGTTTTAGCGAACAAGCTGCGCAACCCGATAGCAAAAGTCCTTTATATTCAGCAAAAAAGCTCGCTCGTAATATCTCATTTGTTTTACAAGGAGCGGTCGTTGTTATTCAGGCGCAACTGTGGGTACCCGAAGGCACCACGTTTTTGTATTTGATTCAAATGATCACCGATCAATGGATCATTTTATTTGCCTTACTTTCGCTATTTTCTTTACTGGATATATTTCAAGCAATTTCCGATAAGCGCCCCTTAAGCGCTCACTTTCCGCTGCGCGGCTTTTTGCAAACAATTAAGCTTATTGCCAGTGTATTAACTGCCATTTTAGCCGTTTCATTGTTAATGAATAAATCACCGTTAATTTTACTAAGCGGCTTAGGCGCTCTGTCTGCGGTGTTATTACTGGTATTTAAAGACGCTATTTTAGGATTAGTAGCAGGTATTCAGCTCTCTGCCAATAATATGCTGGCGGTAGGTGACTGGTTAGAAATGCCTAAGTACGGTGCCGACGGTGATGTTATTGATATTGCGTTAACCACGGTTAAAGTAAGAAATTGGGATAAAACCATTACCACCATTCCTACTTATGCCTTGATCTCCGACTCATTTAAAAATTGGCGCGGTATGTCAGACTCTGGTGGACGCCGGATAAAACGCAGCATTCACCTTGAAATGAGTAGTGTGCACTTTTTAGACGAAGCCGCAGTTGTTGCCCTTAAAAAAGCCGATTTACTAAGTGAGTACCTTGAAAGTACGCTATTGGTTATTGAGGAGCAAAACATCACTAAAAAAGTAGATATGAGCTGCACTTTAAATGGCCGCAGGCTAACTAATGTGGGTACATTTCGTCACTATTTGGTCGCGCTATTAAAACAGCACCCACATATTCATCAAGGTATGACCTTAATGGTAAGGCAATTAGCGCCAACAACCCAAGGTTTACCTATTGAGATTTATGCATTCACTAATACCACTAATTGGGGTGAATATGAAAATATTCAGTCAGATATATTTGATCATATATTAGCGGTTTTACCCGCCTTTTCGTTACGTGCCCATGAAGCACCAACAGGAAGCGATATTCGCCAACTAATTAACCTGAACTCTGGTTAAGAGATTTACTAACATATTGAATCAAAATGATATTTATGTTTATTTTCTCTAGCCAGTGATTTTCAGTGAAAACAAGGCGAAATTACGCGTCAATAGCTAGTCTATTGCAAGTAAATTCAACGCAGTTAGCGCTCAAAATAGCTGCTTGAGATAGATTTATTATCTAGAGTTCAGGTTAATTATATAACCTGAACTGTGAATAATAAATCTAGCTCACGCAGAGTCAGTCTAAATACGCTTTAATTGTGCAATAAGCCACTGATGAATATCGCTGTTATTTGAGCGAGGATGCCATGCTGCAATCACCTTAAACGGCGGCGGTAATAATTCAATCTCCAATTGCTTTACCTTACTATTTGGCAATAACCTTGATGGGTAAAACGCAATTAAATCGGTGGTATTTAGTAAATCAGGCACTGATGAAAACCCAGGTACTGACATGACAATATTTCGTTTGTAGCCTTTATCTGCAAACCAGCGATCGTGCGAACCACGTAAGTTTGCTCTAGATGCCGACACCACCAACTGCGGCCGGCTCGCAACCTCAGATAAGCTCAAAGGCTTTGAAGGTGTGGGCGCATGTGCGCCTGCAATACAAATATGTTGTTCTTCAAATAGGGTATCGTAGACTAAATTATCAGGAATAAATTCAACAAAGCTAATCAGTAAATCAAGCTCCCCTGCGCTGATAAGCTGGTTAACGTTATCGGATGCGAAGTCTCGAACAATCAACTTTAAACCTGGCGCTTCACTGCGAGTAATTGCTAATAATTGAGGTAAAAGTGCAGCAATCGCATAGTCCGTAGCACTTATAGTAAAAACGCCTTGATAACTCTGCGGGGAAAACTGTGACGGCACTAATAATGCGTCTAGTTGACTCAGAATTTGATTAATTGATAGTTCAAGCGCCAGCGCTTTTGGCGTTGGCAGCATCGTATTGCCTTGACGAATAAACAGCCTATCATCAAATAAGTCGCGTAATTTTCGCAGCTGCTCACTAATGGCTTGCTGAGTTAGCCCCATTTTTTGCGCAACATGCGATACATTTTTTAATTTGAGCAAAGCGCTTAAAACTCGCAACTGCTTTATATCCAGCCGACCTATACCATTCATAATTGTATCTAAAACAAAAAAGTGTTGTTTCAAATTGTAGCTTTAAATCCCTATGCTCACCAGCATTGTTATAAGCGCTCAGCAGCATAGTTAATTTAAAAGGTATTAAAATGAGTCAACCGAGTAAAAATATCGACAGTTTATTTTCATCCATTAGTTTAGGGCCATATACCCTGAAAAATCGTATTGTTATGCCGCCACTTACCCGCTCACGCAGTACAGTACCTGGCAATATCCCCAACGAAGTAATGGCCACCTATTATGCGCAACGTGCAAGTGCTGGCTTTATGGTTACCGAGGGCACTCAAATTGAACCCAGAGGACAAGGATACGCTTGGACACCCGGTATTTACTCTGCAGAACAAATCGATGGCTGGAGAAAAGTGACTAATGCCGTGCATGCAGAAGGGGGAGTTATTTTTGCCCAGCTTTGGCATGTAGGCCGTGTATCGCATACTAGCCTACAACCAAATGAAGCCAAACCTGTTGCTCCCTCAGCAATAGCAGCTGATAGTGTGAAAGTGTTTATAGAAACAGGGCCAGCTCAAGGCGCTTTAGCCGATCCAAGTGAACCGCAAGCTTTAACAACAAATGAAGTCAAAGAGCTTGTTGGCATGTATGCACAAGCTGCCCGTAATGCGCTAGAGGCTGGGTTTGATGGTGTGGAACTGCATTGTGCTAATGGCTACTTAGTAAACCAATTTATTTCTGAGCATAGTAACCAACGTGAAGATGAATACGGTGGCTCACTGACTAATCGCTTACGCTTTTTAAAAGAGATTGTTGCTGCCGTTAGTGATGTAGTTGGCGCTGAGCGTTTAGGGGTTAGATTTGCGCCGCTATTTAGCAGTACTGATGAAACCCGTGTTTATTTAGGATTAGTAGAATCAGACCCTCAACATACTTATATAGAAGCCATTAAAGTACTTGAGCAAGCGGGTATTGCTTATCTTTCAATTGCTGAAGCCGATTGGGACAATGCCCCTGATTTGCCAGAGCAATTTTACCAAGCGGCACGCGCAGAATTTTCTGGACGTATTATTTACGCAGGTAAATACACAGTTGATAAATCTGTGGCAATGCTAGCTAAAGGTTATGGAGATTTATTTGCTTTTGGTCGCCCTTTTATTGCCAATCCTGATTTACCAGCGCGTATTAAACATAATTGGCCATTAAATGAAGCCGATGCTACTACTATGTATGGTGGCACTGAGCAAGGCTACAGTGATTATCCTCGCTACAAAAACGATTAGCAAAATGGCCATGGATGGCCTCTAAAATTGCTAAAAGCGCGATAATCCACTCTATCTAAATCTCCCAAATAAGTCTTATCACTGTTTTTACCTTATCGAAAATATCATACATTTGGTTAAAAAATGTCGATAAAAGTCATTTAAATTAGTTTTAAAGTATTGTTTTTAAATAATTAACAAGCATTAAAGTAGTAATATTTCTCAATATGAATACAATAAGCCTTTATTTTTTAGACATCGGTCTTTGGAGCATAGGTTGTTAAAATTAGCAGGAGTTAAATCAACTTCTTTGAGCCTTTTAGGTCTATGTGGCTTATTTTTATTATTAGTTCAGTTTCAAGCTCAATGGCAAAGTAAGCTCTCTCTTATTAATAATCTTGTTTATCCATTACTGATTATTACTGCTGTATTTGCTACTCAGTTTAATCGAAGTCGAGTTGCATTACTTTGCGCATTTTGGGTGCTTTATTTATCTTCATTAGACTACGCTTTACCTTGGTCTAACTGGCTTAAAGCGCAACCTGACTGGACCTTATTATGCGCTACAAGTTTATTAATGCTATTGGCAGTTATAAAAGATAGAGCGCTCTTATCAATACACACAGTAACTCGCAGTTTACTCGTTATTGTCTGTGGCGGTACTGCATTTGCTTGGTTAGCACTGAGCCAACACTTGCAAGAACTAACAATACAATCTTCTTTTTATACTCAGCTGCTTCCTTATTTACCCATTGTTTTACCGCTTTCAATAATTGGCGGCTTGCTTATTTGGCAAAGCTTAAGAGCCCATAACCTGACTCAAACCGCCTTATTAATTACTTTTATTGTGTGGTGCCTTAATCAGCAACACATTATTGATTTTCCTTGGTCTGTAATAGCCGTGCTTATGGCTTCTTTGTATTTATTGGCAGTAAGTACAGACTCTTATTATTTAGCCTATAGAGACGATTTAACCAGCTTACCAACGCGGCGAGCACTTAATCAGCTTGCTTTATCATTAGGGCGAAAATACACCGTTGCTATGCTCGACATTGATCACTTTAAAAAATTCAACGATACCTATGGCCACGATATTGGCGACCAAGTGTTAAAGCTAGTGGCGGCTAAAATGACTGGCATTAAAGGGGGTGGCAAAATTTACCGTTATGGTGGAGAAGAATTTACGGTGGTGTTCCCGCGTAAAACAGCCGAGCAGTCAATCCCTGAACTAGAAACACTGCGCGAAAATATTGCCACCTACGACATGGTGATCAGAAACCCAAAACGCACCGATAAAAAATCTCGCAAAGGTAAACAGCCAAGCGACCACAAAACGGTAAACGTGACGGTTTCTATTGGTGTAGCGCAAAGAGCGGCAAAACAAAGCTTTGATGAGGCATTAAAAAATGCCGATTTAGCCCTTTATAGAGCTAAGAAAAAAGGCAGAAATAACGTTAGCGAGTAATCCTTTTAACGTGGCACGCTAACTTAATAATAGCGTGCCCAAAGGCAACTAAATTTAACTACAACTTATTGCTTTTCCAAAACCGCTTTTAAATTATTTAATGCCGATACAGAAAAACCACGGTCGTAAAAGTAAATAATTTTGCCACTCTCATCAAGCAGTATTACACGACTGTTATTAGGGTTTTCGTTGCCAGTAAATGCCTGAACTTTATCGCCATCTTTGTAAATTGTGATCACCCCACCCCACAACTCTTTTGGGATCCCCTTACGCATGCCGCTATCAATTAAGGTACTAAACATACGAGGAACCATGCCCTGAATGGTTGGTAACTCATAGGCAGTCACATCAACTGCAGTCATATCTAAACCAATAAGCCAACGATCAATATCAAACTGGCTATCTTGTTTATAACCAATTAATAGCAACGTATGTGGGTTGTTAAAGTCATCAGGAATAGTGAATGACTGTTGCTCTAAGCTTTCTCCTGTAACAGTGGGAAATTGCTTACCAAGCAGCGCTTGATTTGGATACTGGGTTGAACATCCGCTAACCACTAAAACCATCACCAGCGTCATTATTGCCTTTAACATACCTTTACTCCCTATTTTTAAATAAATCTAAAGTGAACACGTTAACTAAATAATTAGTACAAGACTTACGCTTTAAACCAGACTTACGATCCATAGTAACTCCCATAAATTAAATAAAAATACAAGCATATGAATAGGCTTGTTCGATAAAATGTTTATTCGTTATACTTTAATATTATTACTATATTCATTTTAATTCTATCCCATAGCGAAAGCGTATTTTGTTAACACCTTACAAAGCGTTAAAGTGCCGCGCTAATTCACAGCTATAAAAGAGGGTACCATGTCGCTTGCTGTATTATTAATGTTGGCATTATTTGTCGGTTTGCTGTTTGCTATTTATCTTGTTTCGCAAAAAAGCAGCTCTTTATCTCGTACCGTTTTATTTGGTTTAGTGCTTGGTAGTGCCTTTGGTTTAGCCCTACAGTTTTTATTTGCCAACTCACCAGAAACCATTAAAGAAATACTCAGCTGGGTCAGCATAGTAGGTAAAGGCTATGTCGGGTTACTAAAAATGATCATTATGCCACTGGTATTAGTCTTTATGATTGCCGCAGTGGTTAAGCTTGAGAACCAAGGCTCGCTAGGAAAAATATCCTTTATTAGTATTTCTGTTTTACTGTTTACTACTGCAATTGCAGCGTTAATTGGTATTGCGGTAACGTATGGATTTGACTTGAGCATTGAAGGACTTGTTTCGGGTACTCGTGAAGCCGCTAGAATGGACACCCTACAAAACAAAGCCGCGAATGTAGCCGACCTAAGTGTGCCGCAAATGCTACTGAGCTTTATTCCTGAAAACCCCTTTGCGGATTTAAGTAATCAACGTTCAACCTCTATTATTGCCACGGTTATATTTGGTGTACTTGTTGGTATAGCTGCACGTAAAGTAATGCTTGAAAAAACAGAACTTGCTAGCCCAATTCGTAACGGTGTAAACGCCCTACAAGCAACAATAATGAGCTTAGTTCGTATGGTAATTGCACTAACGCCTTATGGTGTGGCAGGCCTAATGGCAAGTGTTGTGGCAAACTCTAGTAGTAACGATATTTTAAATTTACTCGCCTTTATTGTGGCTTCTTACGTGGCTATTTTATTAATGTTTGTTGTGCATGGTTTACTGCTTAGCTTAGTCGGCGTTAATCCAAAACATTACTTTGAAAAAATTTGGCCTGTGCTTACCTTTGCCTTTAGCTCACGTAGCTCAGCGGCATCGATTCCTATGAATGTTGACGTGCAAATTAACCAGTTAAAAGTGCCACCTGCAATTGCTAATTTATCGGCTTCTTTTGGAGCTACCATAGGTCAAAACGGCTGTGCCGGTATTTACCCTGCTATGCTTGCAATGATGGTTGCGCCAAGCGTGGGGATTGACCCACTTACATTTGAGTTTATTTTACCGCTAATTGGTATTGTGGTTATTAGCTCGTTTGGTATTGCAGGTGTTGGCGGCGGTGCTACCTTCGCAGCGTTGGTTGTATTACCGACCATGGGACTACCTATAGAGGTAGTGGCTTTACTTATTTCTATTGAACCATTGATAGACATGGCGCGCACTGCACTCAATGTATCGGGTGCTATGACCTCAGGTGTGATCACCAGTAAATTAATGAAAACTCAATAACACTGACTTTAATTTAATAGCCCAGCCTACGCTGGGCTTTTTTATGTCTGCCGCTTTCAAAGTTCTTTAGTGATTCGTTTATTTAATTAATTAACTTCAATAAATCATTTTTATAGATTGCATCAATCGCTTTATTTCGCACACAGTTTTTAGCCCCTTTACTATACTATTCCCATCGCTCAGTCATTCAGGCTTGTTTAACAACTTGAATGAAGTATCAACCTACTGTTTTTAAATGAGTAGACCCTATTTTTAATACGCTTTGTATATAACGAGATTCGTTAACTTTAAGGAAGCTGACAATGAAAAACCGATCATTTACAAAAAAAGCGCTTGTTGGATTTATAAGTGTGGCACTTATGTCTGGCTCTGCTTTTAGTCAAGAAAAACCACAAATGTCTAAGCCACAAGGTGCTGTAGGCATGGGTGAGGCAAAAATGGGGGCAACCAGAACCAACCAATTTTGGTGGCCAGATCAACTTAACCTATCTCCTCTTCGCGATCATGATCTACGTTCAAACCCTTACGGTAGTGACTTTAATTATGCAGAGGCATTTAACAGCCTAGATTTAGACACTGTAAAAAGTGATATCGACGCTCTACTAACTCAATCTCAAGATTGGTGGCCAGCAGATTTTGGTAACTATGGCCCATTTTTTATTCGTATGACCTGGCACAGTGCAGGTACCTATCGTACGCTTGATGGCCGTGGTGGTGCTGGCGGTGGTCAACAACGTTTTGAGCCGCTTAATAGCTGGCCAGATAACGTAAGCTTGGATAAAGCGCGCCGTTTACTTTGGCCAATTAAACAGAAATACGGTGAAGCCCTTTCATGGTCAGACTTAATCGTATTAGCCGGTAATGTTGCCTTAGAAAACATGGGGTTTGAAACCTATGGTTTTGCTGGTGGTCGTACTGACGATTGGGAACCAGACATGGTTTACTGGGGTCCTGAAGTAGAAATGCTTGCCAGCGACCGTGAAGATGCCAGCGGCAAACTAGAACGCCCGCTAGGTGCAACTCACATGGGTTTAATTTATGTAAACCCAGAAGGGCCTAAAGGGGTTCCTGATCCTATTGGTTCAGCTAAGAACATTCGCGTTGCGTTTTCTCGCATGGCGATGAACGATGAAGAAACCCTAGCACTTATCGCCGGTGGTCACACCTTTGGTAAAATGCATGGTGCGCACAAACCTAAAGACTGTGTGGGTGCAGAGCCTGCTGCAGCAGGTATTGAAGAGCAAGGTTTAGGCTGGAAAAATAAATGTGGTAAAGGTCACTCTGAAGATACCGTATCTAGTGGTTTAGAAGGCGCATGGACACAAGCACCTACTCGCTGGTCATCATTATACTTAAGCAACCTACTTAACTTTGAGTGGAAACAAACTCGCAGTCCTGCTGGCGCTATTCAGTGGATCCCAACAGATGAATCATTACATAAGTCAGTACCTGATGCGCACGTTAAGGGTAAATTTAACCCACCGGTAATGACCACTGCCGATTTAGCGTTAAAATTTGATCCTGAATATCGCAAAATTGCTGAACGCTTTTTAAATGACCCTAAAGAGTATCAACTAGCCTTTGCTAAAGCATGGTACAAATTAACTCATAGAGATATGGGACCACCACGTAACTTTTTAGGTAAAGAAGTACCAAAAGAAGACTTAATTTGGCAAGACCCTATTTCAGCAGAGACTAAATCAAACATTGATGCTGGTGCAGTAAAAGAGCTGAAAACTGCTATTTTAGACTCGAACCTAAGTGTACCTGAGTTAGTACGTGTGGCATGGGCATCGGCCGCTAGTTACCGTGATTCAGATATGCGCGGCGGAGCCAATGGCGCACGTATTGCGCTAGCACCACAAAAAGATTGGGCAGTAAATAATCCAGCAGAAACCGCAAAAGTACTTAAAGTATTAAAAGCGATTCAAGCTGACTTTAACGACAGCTTATTTAGTAAAAGCCAGGTATCGCTTGCTGATTTAATTGTGCTTGGTGGTAATGCAGCGATTGAAAAAGCAGCCAAAGATGCAGGCTACTCAGTAGACGTTCCGTTTAATGCTGGCCGTGGTGATGCTACACAAGCACAAACTGACGTTAATGCATTTAGCTTATTAGAGTTTCCTGCCGATGGTTTTAGAAACTATTTTGATGCAGAGAAAAGCTATAAATCACCAACTGAAATGCTGATTGATAAAGCGGATCAGCTTGACCTAACAGTTCCTGAAATGACTGTATTAGTTGGTGGCTTACGCTCACTTGATGCAAACTACAAAGGCACTGACTACGGCGTATTTACTGATAAGCCAGGTACACTAAATAACGATTTCTTCGTTAACTTATTAGATATGTCGACGGTATGGAAAAAATCGTCTGATGCTGGTATTTATCAAGGCTTTGATCGTCAGTCGGGTGAGCAAAAGTACACTGCTACTTCGGTTGATCTGATTTTTGGTTCAAATTCAGAACTACGTGCAGTTGCTGAGGTGTATGCCTTTGATACATCAAAACAAAAGTTTGTAGAAGACTTTGTTGCGGCATGGACTAAAGTAATGAATTTAGACCGTTAATAACCATTAAGTAATACAACCACAGCGCTGCAATTAATTGCAGCGCTTTTTTATTGTAAAGCTACTTTAAAGCAAGTACTCGATCACGTAAGTCATCGGCACTCACATTTTCAGACGCAACTGGCTCACCAATCGCTACGCTTACCAACGACCATTTGGGTCTAGGTAGTCGCCATTTAGTTTTTCGACTAAACATACTGCCCCATAATCCATCTAAATGAACAGGGATAACAGGCACAGGCGTGCGCTGAATTATTTTTTCAATGCCACGGCGAAATACATCAACCTCGCCATCACCGCTGAGCTTTCCTTCAGGAAAAATACCCACCAGCTCACCACGTTCCAGTGCTTGCGCAATGTCATCAAAAGCTTTATTAAACGCCTTAGGATTTGATTTTTGACTATCGATTGGAATGGCTTTGGCCATTTTAAATAACCAATTAAGTGCCGGTGAATAGTAAATAGGAGCAAATACAACAAACCGAATAGGCCTAGGTGACGCCGCTAAAATAAACATCCAATCAACAAAGCTAACATGATTACTTACCACCACCGCAGCTCCTTCATCGGGAATATTGAGCTGGCCTTTAGTGCGCACACGATACATACAAATCGCTAAAATATAGATAATAAAACGTAAGAAAAACTCCGGTACTTTGGTGTATATGTACAGCGATATTAGTAAATTAAGCCCTGCTAATAACAACAGTAATTGTGAAATATCCCAGTGTAATAGCGTTAAAGTAACAATACTTAAAACGGCGCTGCCAACCATAAACAATGCATTTAACACATTGTTAGCTGCAATTACTCGTGAACGGCTATCGGGGTGAGTACGCTGCTGAATGAGTGCATACAAAGGTACCGTATAAAACCCTGCGGCAATACCAATTCCTGCCATCCAAACAAAATGCCAGAGCATATCGCCGGTATTAATCACTTGTTCAAGAGTAAGCTGTAACTCACTCACTTGGTGATAAAATTCAATACCAGGCTCTTGGCTTAGTAAATATAAAAATAAGGTAATTAATAGTGCACCAAAAGGCACAATACCTAACTCAATACGTGAGCGCGATAGCTTTTCACACAATAAAGACCCCAATGCAATACTCAACGAAAACACCACTAAAGCAGCTGTCACCACCAACTCATCACCTCCCATTACATGTTTTACGTAATTAGGGAGCGCCGTTAGTATCACCGCACCAATAAGCCAAAACCAACTGATCCCTAATACTGACTTACCCACCGACTCGGTTTGTGCGTTAAGCGCATTAAAAACACTTTTGGTTGAAGTAATAGGGTTAATCGATACTTTTAAGTTAGCATTATTGGCTGCACTTTTAGGAATAAATCGACTGCTTAAAAAGCCAATAACTGCAAGGCTTACTATTGCGATACTGATATAAATAGGGCCCGCTGTTTGGGTTATATAATAGGTGCCAAATACGGTGCCCAATAAAATAGCGACAAAAGTGCCCGACTCCACCAGTCCATTCGCTTTAGTTAGCTCATTTGGGGCCACATGCTGCGGTAAAATAGAGTACTTAAGCGGCCCAAAAAAAGTGCTTTGTAAACCCATTAAAAATACAGTACCTAACATTAACCAAACCTGCTCGGTTAAAATCGATACTACACCCACCAGCATAATAGGAATTTCGCAAAACTTTACCATGCTGATCAGTTTTGATTTTTCCAACTTTTCTGCAATTTGCCCAGCCATGCCTGAAAATAGAAAAAACGGTAAAATAAATAATCCTGCCGCCAGATTAGAATAAAAGGCACCATCAGCTACCGTAGCAGCCTGAAAAATTAAAATAAGCAGGATTGATTGCTTATAAACATTGTCATTTAAAGCAGAGAAAAACTGCGTCACAAACAGAGGTAAAAACCGTTTACTACCCAGTAAAGCTCCTTGAAATTGTTGTTTATTTTCCTTCATTACGGTCTCTTAAAATTAGCTTCAGGGCTTAGATTACCACTGTGGAAAAGAAATACGAACCCACTTTTTAAGTACATGCTCAAACATATATTTAAATAAACAAAATAGCTAACCCAACAAAAATGACTAACAAATGAACAAAGCGACTAAATCTTGCGTATAAGCGTTTATGAGTTGTAAATAGAACATCTATGTTCTAAACCTAAAAGGTGACTAAAAAAGGAGCATCTTTATGCCAACTACAAACACAATAGATAAAGACACTAAATTCGCACGTTGTTTAGAGTGCAACAAAGTAAATACATTTGCCGCTTTTCACTGGCTTTCGTTAGCGTTTAAAGATATGGCGCGCGCGCCCATGTTAAGTTTAATTTACGGTTTAATCTTCACGCTTATTCCGGTAGCGATTGTTTACTCTGTTGTACTTACCGACAGCCACTTAGCTATTTTACCTGCAACCGTTGCTTTTGCTTTAATCGGTCCGGTATTCGCCGTTGGCCTATACGATGTAGCCTGGGAACTTGAAAAAGGCCACAAACCTACATTAAGCCATTCATTAAAATCAATGTTTCGTAACCCCGTAGGTGAATGGGGTTTTGCGGTATTACTCATGGTGATTATGATTATTTGGATGCGCCTAGCTGCAATTGTGCATGCATTATATCCAAACCATGTAAACCCCACCTTTGAAGAACTTTCTGCGTTTTTAACTATAGGCAGTATTATCGGCGGAATTTTGTTGGTCAGTGTGTTTTCAATCTCAGCATTTACCCCGCAAATTATGATGGAAAGACGTGTTGATATAATGACCGCAGTCGTTTCTTCAATCCACGCAGTCAAAGAAAACTTTGCAGCCATGGTTGTGTGGTCAATTTGTATATTCGTACTGGTAGCGCTGGGCTTTGCTGCAGGTGCCGCTGGATTCATTATTATTATGCCACTACTTAGTTACGCTAGTTGGCATGGATACATCGCAGTTATCAAAACTAAAACACCACGTGGCTATGAATAACACTTACCAGTAGTTTTAAGCACTTAATTAAATGCTTTTTGGCATTTAATTAAGTGTTGCCTCTTCTCCCTCAGTTTATAAAATACGTAAAAACCTTGATCTGAATAAGGTGCAAAGCTTAAAAATAACGCTAATATATGCTGATACACTGCAGATAATATAAAGGAATAAACATGAGTCAAAACGTTACAGACTTAATGACAGCTAACCCATTTTCGGTAAACATAAAAAGCACTTTGCATGACGCACACAATTTAATGAAAGAAAAAAACGTTCGTCATATTCCTGTTATTGACGAAGACGGCGCATTTGTCGGTATGCTTACCCAAAAAATAATGGTCGCCAAAGTTATGGGGATCATGGCAACGTTTGGTGCTAATGCATTACAACGCAAAGAAAAACTCACAAAAGTAGAAGATATTATGGTGAGTGATTTTATCAGTGTAACGCCAGAGCAGCCGCTATCAGATGTCGTTAAATTTTTTGTAGATAATCGCCACGGTTGCATGCCCGTTGTGAGCGAGCAAGGTCAGCTAGTAGGTATTTTAACGTCTTCTGATTTTGTGCGTTTAGCTGCAGCACTGCTCTCGTAAATCCCTTATTTAATAAAAACTGCATTTGGCTTCACTAAGTGCAGTTTTTATTCGCTTAAAAGATATATAAAATTAACAGCATAGATAGCTAAGTCACTAACAGCCTGCTATGGTAAACCCCCTGCTTTTAATGGTTATTACAAGGTAAGTTTTCATATGGCTAATCAATTAAATGTACTAGGAACTCGCTTACAACTTTGCTGTGGCAACGGTGGCTATACCCGAGAGGGATTTTGCTATGTACCAGATTCAGACTTTGGCAATCATAGTGTATGCGCCATTATGACCGACGAATTTTTGCAGTTTTCCAAGGCGCAAGGTAACGATTTAATTAGCCCTAATCCTTTGTATGATTTTGCTGGTTTAAAAGCTGGCGATAAGTGGTGTTTATGTGCGATTCGTTGGTATCATGCCATTGCTGCGAGCGTTGCTCCTCCTGTGGTACTTGAAGCGACAAACCAAAAAGCGCTCGACATTATTCCGCTTGAAGTATTAAAAGCACATCAATATTAAAAAACGCTATAGCGATTAAACCCTGAACTCTACTTTTCTTTTTGCCTAAATACCTTAGGCAAAAAGAGCCTTTAAAGTACTCCATTTTTAAATGTATTTTTTGCAGAATTTACAAAAAAAGTGCATGTTTTTCATACCCCTTTAAGCTAAATACTCCTTAAAGCTTTATTAAAAAAAATAAATCATCAAATTTCAGTAACTTACAATAAAAAATCTAACGGCATGCTCATTGCTTCTATTAGAACAGACGTGTTCGTTATCGCAATTAAAACACTCACTTGAGTTAAGCGAACACTATTTTGAAATAGTAGGAGGCATAATGAGTAACAGTAATAATGCAAACAAAGTCGCTGAATTTACCGCTCCCGGTGTAGAAAATGAATCAGCAAGTAAAGCAATATCTGTTCTAGAAGATCGCATGGTAGCGCTAATTGATTTACAGCTAACTTTAAAACATATTCATTGGAATGTAGTAGGTCCAAACTTTATTGGCGTACATGAAATGCTAGACCCACAAGTTGAAACCGTGCGTGAAATGACCGACACCATAGCAGAACGTATTGCCACTTTAGGCGGCGTGCCTGTTGGTACACCAAAATCAATTGTTGATCGTCGTACATGGGAAGATTACGCTATAGGCAAAGGTTTAGTAACTGAACACCTAGCTGCATTAGATAAAGTATATAACGGCGTTAACGGTGATCATCGTAAAGCTATTGAGTCACTCGGTGAGCTTGATCCGGTATCTGAAGATATGATCATTGCGCAACTTGCAGAGCTTGAGCAATACCAATGGTTTGTTCGCGCCCACATAGAGTCATCTACAGGCCAATTGAACAGTTAATATTTATGGTAAACGTTCAGTTTACGAAGCCCAGCAAGTTGCTGGGCTTTTTCATGCTTGTGATGTTTCATTCCATCATTAATTATCATTCAACTCTTTAGTTATTCTCCTTGAGCATATATGCACAACAATTAGGCTATTCGCCACTCTTTGACTACACTCAAATTAGGCTATTTCTTAAAAGAAGCATTTGTTGACGCAAATGAGTTTGCGTTAGTAATGCGTAAAATTAATTTGAGAATACAGGAGCTCTAATGAAATACACTCTACTAATCGTGTGTTTAATTGCACTCACAGGCTGTGATAAAGGAGTTGATTCTCCACGAGGTTTTAGCTTGCCAGAGGGGAATGCAGAACAAGGTAAAGCCGTGTTTTTAAAATATAAGTGCTTGGCATGTCACACCCTTGCAGGCGTTGAAGATAGCAGCGTAACAAAACATGACGATATTTCTATTAAGCTAGGAGGTAATAAAACCAAAATAATTTCTTATGCTGAGCTGGTCACGTCAGTGATCAACCCCTCACATCGGTTTTCTAGGCCTTATAGACCCGACGCCAGAAATGAAGATGGCAGCTCAAAAATGACGGTATTTAACGATACCATGACCGTATCTGAACTCACCGACTTAGTCACTTTTTTACAACCAAACTATAAACTTATTCCGTACCACAGAACTAATTACCAACTTTACTCTCACTACAAGTAAATATTGATAGCAAAAAAAACCGTTGCTAAACAACGGTTTTTTATGCGTTATATCTACTCGGCATTAACCATTTCTTCAAACTTCATACCGGTCAGCTTGGTCAGCACTTTAATCACATAAATAAAAATTCCAATCAGCATTATCATAGATGGAATCGCGATCACTGGATAACTCAATAGCGTCATTTCACCAAGTTGCTCGTTAAATTCCACGCTACCTGCTGGGCTAGTAACAATCCATTTAGCTAAGAGGTAATTCATCGTTGATGAAAACACAAAGGTCAGCGCTAATAAGTAATTAGCATTAGTAATCTTTTGTTTAAAGTTTTGCGTATTGCCGCGCTCATCAAGGGCATCGTAAATAGTGTCTAACTTAAATAAAAGTGAGTTTAATAAGAGCTTGGCTAGCAAGGGTTTACCAAAAAAGCCCGACATCAGCACGGTAAAACCAATGATTGCTGGTATAGCCGCTTCTTTAATTGCTAACCACTCAACATTAAGCTCAAACAGCGCAATACCACCGGTAAGCAAAGTACTTAAAAAGCCCAAAAGTGAAATAAAATTTAATGAGCCCGCTTTTATAAAATCATAAATACCGTAACTAATAGGGAATATAAGCGCCACAATTAAGCCAATCACGCTGCCTAAATATTCAGGCCCTGAAAATTTCATTAAAATGACTGAAGGTATGATGATATTAAATACGATTTCGATAAGCGGATTATTCTTTTTACGCTTATTTATAGCTTGATTATCACTGGTCATTTTTAATTCCAAAAAAATATTACTGCTGCCATTAGGGTCTGTTGACCTTTGCGGATTAAAATTTGTTCAAACTAGGGGCTGTTTAATCGCGGCGCGAGGTTTGTAACCTAGTGGGCTAAGTAAAAACCGAGCAACAAAGAGTAAATCGCCCCTAGGCAGAACCCTTCGGGCAGCGCCTGTTTGGCATTGATGCTGCGTTATCGCCTATTTATGGGGAATAACCACACCACATATGCGCTGCCTTGCCTAAATACCAAACAGACTGCTGCAAATTTAACCTTAAAAGGTCAACAGACCCTAACTTCCTCTCTAAAGAGTAAGTAATGCTTAAAATTATCTTTAAGCATAATACCTGCAATACACTCGCTATTCTAGCATTGCACTCACCCGCCCGATTTTTAGGTCGCTATTTTATCCAAAGCTATTTTTATTAATAAATAATTTATCGGACACTCTATATTCTTACGTTACGTGATCATTATTACAGAACACATTTTTTACAGCTTGGAAAACCTTCATGCTTGCTCTAGTATCTAGTTGTCTTAGCTCAATAATTTGCATTTAAATGAAATCATTTCCATCACTATATTTTGCCAATTTATTTTTAATTATTGGTACCGGCTTACTTACAACCTATTTAGCCCTGTATTTAGGTAAACAAGGCACGTCTACGTTTTGGATAGGCCTAATGACCTCGTGTTATTACCTTGGCTTATTACTGGGTTCAAAGCTTGGTTACCATTTAATTAAATCGGTGGGTCACATCAGAACATTTGCCGCTAGTACCGCTGCAGTGACAGCCTGTGTGGCCGCACACGGAGTAAGCGACAATCTATATATTTGGTTAGGCCTTAGGCTTTTTGTTGGCTTAGGGATGATGTGTAATTACATGGTGCTAGAAAGCTGGCTAAACGAACAATCAGCGCCTGAGTCTCGCGGGCGAGTCTTCTCTTTTTATATGATCACCTCTTACTTAGGGATGATTTTAGGCCAACTAGCGCTCGCACAATTTCCTGAGCTAGGGTATGCACCGCTATTTTTAGTCTGCATGGCGTTGGCTATCGGTATTATTCCAATTTCTATCACTCGTAGAATTCACCCAAAACCGTTAAAGCCGATAAAAATGAGCCTGTTTGATTACGCTAAAAAAGTGCCACAGTCGCTTACTGCGGTGCACTTTGCAGGCATTATCAATGGTAGTTTTTATGGCCTAGCGCCTATATTTGCTAAGCTATCTGGCTTTGGTGCCGCAGAAATTGCTATTTTTATGTCAGTGACTATTTTTGCTGGTTTGCTAGCCCAGTGGCCAATGGGGATGCTCTCTGATCGCATTCGTCGTAGCGTATTAATTCGAACTAATGCAGCAGCTATCGGTGTTGTAAGTTTGGCATTGTTTTTATTGCCTACTTCACAACTAACAGCTTACATACTCACTTTTATCTTTGGTTTATTTGCGTTTACTTTATATCCGCTTTGTTCGGCGCTAGCTAATTCGCGTGTTGAGGACGAAGAGCGCGTAGGCGTATCATCTGCATTATTAGTCGCTTTTGGCGCCGGTGCAGCAATAGGCTCAACACTTAACGCACAGCTGATGACCTACTTTGGTCACCAAGCATTGTATGCGTCAATTTCGCTATTAACCGTGGCTATGTACTTACTACTAACCTTTATTAACTCTAAACAAAAAGTTGAACAGCCAGAACCCAGTGATTATGTGGTCGGTACATCCGATGTTACAAACTCGCCACTGGCCGCTACGATGGATCCGCGCATTGAAGAAACCACCGCGCAAGATCAAATGCTGGTTGTAGATGAAGAAGAAGATGATGAATTTTTTGAGCATCCCCAAGGGGAGCTGTTTAAAGATCTTCACGAAGATGACGTGAAAAATTAAGTTTCCATTCAAAGCATTAATAATGCATAACAAAAAAGGGGAGCCTCCCCTCTTTTTTGTTATTTTTACTACTTAATACATTACTGGCTTATCTGTGGCTTAAGATCGTTTAAATCTAAATGGATAGTCATTTCAAAATTCTCAGGCTGTACAGCAACATCACTCAAACCTGTTCTTGCAAAATAATCTTCAAAGTCTTGCTGATATTTAGCCGAAAACTGCGAATACGCGGTAATAAACAAACTTAGCTTTTTAGCTATTATTGGGTAGGTAGCGGCAAGTTCCCGCAGTTTTTCAGGTTCAGCAAAGGCAAATTCAGCATAAATATTAAAGTCGTTCTCAACATTAGTTTTACCATATCTAGATAAAAATCCATTTTCATAATCAGGCCCTATATTTCTATCTTGCGTTAAAGCCTCATAGTTCGAGGATACAGGCTTCCACTCTTTTGGCAGCAAAGCTTGCCATGCAAAAATAACGAAAGGTGAACGCATATAAACCAACGAGCTTAATTCATGATGAACCCCTTTCAACGAATTTTCGAAATTAAAATTCGTGCCATTCCATCCTGAGAGATTAACTAGAATTATGGAGTTGCTTGAGTATGTCCCACCCGCTTCAGCTCCTTCCATAAGCATAGGACCAGAGAGATAAATAGCGTCAATTACTTCAGCAACAAACCCTTGAGGGTATGTCGTTAATGCGGCCTCAATACCATCAAGTGACTCAGAAGCATCTGCAAGCGTAGTCATTTCCATTTCAAGAATTGGAGCCTCTCCATCACTTACTGTAAATTGCTCTGGGAAAAATAAACGGGGTTCACCAGCTTGAATGTCTACTTGGTATGTTTTGGATAAACGGTTTGCTTGCTCTGTTTCACTTTCTAAATATGAACACGCACTAACTAATAACAAAAAAACGAACACTAATTTTTTCATTTATAAAATCCCTTCTAATGAGCATGCCTGAATGTCGCCGCTGGCACTATTGAAGTAGTAAATCGAACAACAGCAGGTAGAGTAGCAGGTATAACAACAGCCCTAGCAGACCCCCATAAAACAACACCTCTTGCAGTCATACCTGCAGCAGCAGCAAAACTAGCAGGATCGTCCGCAACTCCCGCACCAAAAGTAACGTAATCCTCTACTAATGTACCTATGACGATTAATGTCGCCCCAGCAAATAAACCTATAGCTAAAGGTTTATCCCATGCACTGCTATTGTCGGAGTTCTCTCTTGCACTTTTTCCATTAGACCCCGTAAAAGTTACCTCTAAAATAAATGATACTTTTTCAGCCAAATAATTAAACTGATTAATTTTTCCTTTTAACTGAGGGAGATGGACTTCATACTTCAACTTTAGAAGGGGAGAGTTTGAACTTACCTCAACGCCTACAGACGTAGTTGGCAAATTAGGATTTGTACTTTTAGAAATAATATTTGTACCAAGAGTTAATTTTTTTGTTTTTTCGTCGAAAGCTAACTTTGTGTCACTAATTAATGCCCCAAAAGCTTTATTGGCTTGAGATGTAACTGTAGCCTCTAACTTTCTATCATTTATTACATAATTAATAGGAAATTTATCAACACTAGACAACGTAATGTTACCTGTCATCTTAATTTCCACAATAGCATTAGGGATTATAATAGGAGGTTGTCTGATATCATCTAGTTTATAACTTAATGACATTGGTGCTGTAATTTTATTAGGTCGTTTATCTAAAGAGTTTTTGGGAGTGCTGAATACTCTTGCATTTTGTCTAGCCTCAACTTTAGAGTGCTCTAAAGAAGGTATCAATATTTTTTGACCTGGGTAGATAAGATCAGGATTTACTATCGGTTTGTTAGTAATGGCTACCACTTCTTTTCGATTATTGAATTTCCATAATCGTGGCCACTCCATTGGTGAGCCTAAATACTTAGAAGATATATCCCATAATGTATCACCTTTTTTTACAATATATTCCTTTACCATGTTCATTCCTTTTTATGTGTAAGTTCCTTTATTGGGACAAATATACTGGCGCTACTCAAACTTGTCAATTTCATCTACCTAGAGTAAATAAAATAGAAAATAACAGGCAAAACTTAAAATAACTACATTCTTTTTAGCCAACCCAAAATAAAAAAATCAAGAGACCTTTTATATAGGTAAAATACTCCCCCTGTATTTTTAATAAAATTTTAAAACGATTTCACCCCTTTTCTATTTGCCAGCCGTTATAGCTCTGAAACAACATAATAAGTTAATTTGGAGCGGCTTATGCACACACTTGAATTTCCTAAAAACCCCATGTTCAAAACATCAACAGCTGTTCTTGGCGGTGCTGTGATGACCTTTATTGCATTCGCCTTTATGCAGTACTTAATTAGTGGCGAACAAAGAGCACCTATAAAATTGGGTGATGATATTACTGTTGAGATTTTTCAAGCACCAGAAGATAAACAAACCACGCATATTAAAAGAATACCGCCACCACCCACACCTAAAGTGCCGCCTAAAGCACCACCACGTGTAACACCTAGTAATGAGCCAATAACAGCAATAAGCACAGCACCACCCATAGTAATTGACGGATTTGGTAACGATATGAAGCAAACACTGACCCGCCCTACGGGAGATGCTTCACCCATTGTGCGCATAAATCCAAAGTACCCAACTAGCGCAGCTCGTGATGGTATAGAAGGCTGGGTGCAACTTAGCTTTAATATTTCACCCACTGGTGAAGTGATTGATGCCACGGTAGTAAATGCCGAACCAAAACGCATATTTGATCGCGAAGCGCTTCGCGCAATTAAACGCTGGAAATATCGCCCAAAAGTAATTGAAGGTGTGGCACAATTACAAACAGGTCAAACCGTACAGCTTGATTTTAAATTAGACAGTTCGCAGTAAAGGAATAAGCGCCTATGCTATTGAGTATTAAGTCATGGTTATTTGAAGCGCCAAGCAAAGACTGCATGGCGCGGTATGCAAAAAGTGGCGACAACCGCCACTTAGAGCAGCTTATTGCCTTATACAGTAACGATTTATATCACTACCTAGTTACCCAGTCTAATACACATTTAGCATACGACGTAAGCCAACAAACATGGCTAAAGGTTATTGAAAAGCGCCACCTTTACCAAGCACAAACCACGCCCAAAGCCTGGTTATTTAAACTCGCACGCAACACCCTAATAGACGAATACCGCAAACAGCAACACTTTGTCGAGCTTGACGAAAACAACCAACTGCCTGCGCAAAATAACAATCAAAGTGAATTAACAAGCAGTGACTCACACATAGGCGACACACACATAAG
This sequence comes from Pseudoalteromonas sp. Scap03, assembly GCF_013393115.1. GTDB lineage: Bacteria > Pseudomonadota > Gammaproteobacteria > Enterobacterales > Alteromonadaceae > Pseudoalteromonas. The sequence continues at coordinate 162,867 of NZ_VDEU01000001.1, forward strand.
TTATGAAGCGTTTAATGCTGCGCTCAAGCAACTTAGTTTTGTGCAACGCGAAGCCATCACCTTACAACAAGAAGGCTTTAGCCTTACCGACATAGAGCTTATAACGCAAAGCAACGCCCAAACCATAAAAACAAGGCTACGCTACGCCAAACAAAACCTAAAACAATTATTAGGAGATTATAATGAACAAGCCTGATGAGCAGTTTAATGAAAAGCTCACACAACATTATAACGAGCGTAAAGCACGCACCAGACTTTCGCACGCTCAGCAACAGGCGTTAAAACATAGCGTAATCCAAAAACAACCTAAAAAGCTTGGCTTTGCCCTGCAACTCACAAGCCTTACCTGCGCACTGGGCTTACTGGCTTTTATAGTTCTCGACAGTAACAACGTGATAAATACTGCCCCTAAAACCGTATTAAACACCATAGACATACACGACTACTCGTTTATAACAACGCATGAAATAGATCAAACAGGTAACTACGCTAGTACCATAACGCAACAAAAACGAGCGCTCGACACCCAACTAGCAAACGACTTACGCCGCCATCAACAACACCATATAGAATACGGCACGCTCGTAAAGGTCGACAACGACTGGTACATAGCCAGCTGTAATGACGAGGTACTGGTACAAATTAAGCAGTCACTGCTCAGTGATTTAAAAGGAAAGCATGCAGTAGAAAGTAATATAAATACGGGTGATATGCTCGCTATGGCGCATAACGGCAAAGGGCAGATTATTGCTCTTAAACATGCCGAGGATGGGGTGAGACAGTGTGGGGCTTAGGTTGTTTTTAGCATGGTGGTAATTTAAATAAGTAATTACCACCGAGAACACAGAGGCGCTTCGCGCTGCACAGAGATAGTTAACTATCGCCCATGTAATCTAATGGTGAAGAAAGCTCTATAAAATCACGGTAGTGCTCTTTAGTAATTTCTTCATAGCCATCTTTTATGTAAATGTAACTTAACCACAAGAGTGTAATATTGCCTACCCTAGGCTTTCTGACATCAGCATTTGCTAAGTTTTGTTCAGCGCTATGAAGTGCTGTTACGTTCTCACTACTTGAACTAAACATTAGAGTCACAGAATTTGTTGTATTATTAAATACTCTGCAAAAGATACTATCTATAAATTCAGTTAGTTTTATAGAGTAATTCCCAGTAGCAAAATTATTATTTCTACTTGTCATTTGACCTAAGTAAAATGAATTTGTGTAAGATAATGGTTCAATAAAATATTTTATCTCTGCTAGTTGTTGTACGCCTTGAATGCTCTGTTTTAAAAAATTATTTAAGCTTATATTTCGTACTTCGCCTTTATGGTTTTTTCCATCTCGTTTAAACCTTCCAGTAATTATCTCTTCATAAAGTGAGTGGTCTTTTTCATAGATACAAAACAAAACAGCGAGCACAAGTACATCAACTTTTTTACCACTTGGTAAATTTGCAATAATAGCTGTCATTCGTTCAGTAATTTGAATAGCTGTTCTTGCTGATACCTGAAAGGCGTCTAATACAATAGAAATATTGGCTAAAGCAGTTTCGTGGGTTTGTGCGCGGGGGAGTAACTCAATATTTTTACTTTCTAAATACGCCGTTTCAAATTTAGTTGTATCACTGTGTACAAATAAAAAGTCTTTTAATACAGGTCGTTTTAAGCTGTAACGGCTATTAAAAAAGCGACCTAAATAAACGTTTGCATCAAAGCCTTCACCATAAATTGATTTGATTGTATGTTGAAGTTGCTCAGTATCTGTTGCAACAACAAACACAATGCCTTTAACATCAAAAATATGTTTAATCGTCTCTAACATTTCTACCGCATAACTTGGGCGACAGCGATCTAATTCATCAATAAAAATAAATATGGGTAGCGACTTACCTTCCTGCTTTTCAAACTTACTTACCCAGTCTGCTAACTTGGATTTGATTACTTCGATGCTTTTATTCTTTGCTTCATGATCTTTAATCAAATTTTGTGCAAGCGCTTTTACTGCTGGTGAAAAGTCGCTACCAGTTAACTTGTTAGAATTTTGCTTTTGATCATCTTCAATTTCTTCATCAGAGAATAGTAATGTGTGTAACTCATCTAAATCTATGCCTGATATTTTTTTAGTTAGGCCTTGTGCAATAGCAGGTGCAACAGCCTTAAACATCGAAACTGCACTTTTAGGAATAGTTATATTAAACTTAGCCTGACGTTGAAGCTGTTTGATGATACCTGCAATTACAGTTAAAAATGGGTCGTCTGAATAGTCTTGCTGCCATGCATCAATATATACAACAGGAAAATCTACTATTAATTCTCGTGACCAACGCTTAAGAAAATAGGTTTTACCTGCCCCCCATTCAGCATTGAGATTTAATACATAGTTTTTCTTTTGCTCATCATCAGGCCTACTTTTGTCAAAACCTTCTTGAACCAATAGCCTTGATAAGAATGTGGCATAACGAGCACGATCTAATTTATCAGCAGGAAAATACTCCCCCAGTGAACGGTTGGTTGGCTTGTTCCAGTTGAAGCCTTTAATATCGTGCATTTAATTTCCCTTTAAACCATTCTTTTTCATATAGTGCCATACTACATTCAATAAACGTAACCTATTAATAAAAAGCTATTATTATTTATCTCTGTGTAGCACGTAGCGCCTCGGTGTTCTCGGTGGTGATCAATCTTAAACAAAAAAGCCTGCAGATTTGCAGGCTTTAAACTCACTCACTTTGTTGGGTTTCGCTACGCTCTACCCAACCTACAAAACAATTAAGCTCGTTACTAAGTAAGCAACAAACGTTAGGCCGCCGCCCACTAACGCATACGGTAATTGGGTTTTAACGTGGGTGAGTAAATCACAACCCGAGGCGATGGCTGATACTGCGCTGGTGTCGGATATAGGGGAACAATGATCGCCAAATATCCCGCCACCTAAAATAGCGCCTACCACCAGCGATGGCGGTAAACCAAGCGCTTGAATAAGCGGTACGCCAATAGGGATGAGGATGGCAAACGTGCCCCACGATGTACCCGTAGTAAACGACATAACCGCACCGGTTAAAAACAGTACTGGCACTATTAAATATATTGGTAAGTAATCGCCAACCAAAGATGCCACAAACACGCCTGTGCCTAGCTCTTTTAAGCTTGCGCCCAAGGTCAGCGAGAGCAATACAATACTTACCAGTGGGAGTAATTCGCCCATGCCTTTAAAGCCGGTATCAACAAGTTGGTGGTGGGTAAACTGGCGCGATCCAATCATTAAACAATAGGCTACAACAATAGCTAAAACGGTGGCGTACAATACTGATTTTGAACCGCTGCCCTCGGCAAGTACGCCGTTACCGGTATAAAACATAAAACCGACCATGCTCACAATCAGCGTAAGTAATGGCACCAACATAAAGCGTGCTTTAGAGCCTTTTACTTCTTCTTTTAGCTCGGTTGTTTGTAGCTCTAGTTTTTGCTCGGCTACTTTCATTGGGCCATGTACTTTATCGAACGCAATGGTATAAAAAACAATAACCAGAGTGATTATGGCGTAAAAGTTATAGCCTACACTGCCCCACAGCACCGATACGGCCGACTCGCCTAATTCGTAATTACCTAACAAGCCCAGTACAAATGCACCCCAGCCGTTTAGTAATATTAAAATACATACAGGGGCGCTGGTGCTATCGATTATATAAGCTAAACGCGCGCGGCTCATTTTAAATTTATCGAACAGGCCGCGAGATAAAATACCCGAGGTAAGCACACTTAAGTTTGACTCTATAAATACCGCAACGCCGGTAAACATAGTTAAAAAGCCCACTTGGCGCTTACTTTTAGCAACGCCTTTGTTCATCAGCAAATTAACAGTAGCAGCAACACCGCCAGATTCGCGAATATAGGCAAGTAAGGCGCCTATTAAAATACTAAAGATGAGTATACGGGTATTACCAGGAGAACTGGCCACAGCAACTATGCGCTCAATGCTATTTAAAAACGTAGTAAATACGCTATTTCCTTCACCTTGTAATGCGAGTAAAAATTCCGATGAAATTACCGCAACAAGCAGCGCCATAATGACTTCTTTGCGCCAAAACACAATAATAATGGCAATCAGCGGTGGCAAAATAGAATACCAATGCATAAACAAACCTTTTTAATTTTTATAATAAACGCGGCTTTAACAGCCTTGGTTAGTTAATAGTAAGCAGTTAACTTAATAGATTTACACCATTAAGTCACTCACTGAGTTTACTGATTTAACAGCGCCTCATAAATTAATGAAACAATAGAACCATATTGAGCTGTTTCAAAGTTTTTACCTACAAACTGATAACGTTTTTCACTACCTTTAATTGGTGAATGGCGTGCATTGGTAAGTAAAACAATAGCTAAATCGTAAGCGGGATCAATCACAGTTACTGTGCCAGTCCAACCTGTGTGTCCATAAGCTTGTGGGCTGGCATATGGGCCAAAGTGCCAGCGCCGCGCTTGATTATTTCCTGCAAGACGAAAACCTAAGCCGTAGGTTTCATCGGTACTTTGTGGGGTTAAAAACTGCGCCAAACTACTGGCATTAAAAATTTGCTTATCGCCGTAACCGCCCTTGTTGAGCAACACTTGGCATAAAACGGCTAAATCGGGGGCATTACTAAATAGTCCTGCATGGCCTGCTACACCATCAAGTGAATAAAAAGCACGCTCATCATGTACCTGCCCTTGCAGTACATTGGTGCGAATATTATCAAAATGAATACGGCCATCGCGGGTATTTCCACTTAGCTCCGTGGCGGCAAACTGCTGACGATTAAAGCCTTTTTTAAGCGGGTTAAATAAAGTGTTGTTAAGCTTTAAAGGCGCGTAAATATGCTGCTCTAGGTATTCGTCGAGCGGTTGGCCGCTAATACGCTCAATTAAAACTCCTAAAATCATGTAATCAATATCAGAGTAAACATGCTGAGCGCTTGGCTCACTGGCTAGTGGTACGCTGGTAAGTAGTAATTGTTTAGTGGTGTCGCTGGCTTGTGAAAAAAAAGCTTCGCCATAGCGGGTGTCTTTTCGATGAAAGTCGAACACAGGCGGATAACCGGCTTTATGAGTGAGTAAGTCTTTAACTTGGCGCAGCTCTCGTCCATCGCCTTGGTATTCTGTTAGGTAATCACTCACTCTGTTATTTATGTTTAATTGCCCTTCGCTTACTAGTTTCATTAACGCAAAGTTAGTAGCAAATATTTTTGTGTTTGAGGCTAAATCAAAGAGTGTATTTGTTTGCATGGGCTCTGGGCGTAACAACATTAAGTCATTTTGCTGATATTGCTTGGCATCACCATAAGCGGTTAATTTTAATATCTTACCCGCTTTAATTATCGCTAATACCGCACCAGGAAAGCCCGCACTTACATCTTTTTCTATTAGCTTATCTACCGCACTAAAATCAATGGTTTTAGCCACTGAGCTATTTAGAGTAGCAAAGGCAAATCGCAGAGTTAAACTACCGTTAGCTGGTTGAATGTTATCAACCTTAAAAGTATTAACTCCGTTGTGAGTGTACTGCCCTAAATTAAAGGCATACTCAGTATTTTTTTGCAGGGTATCAAGCGCTAACTTTTTATTATTAATATAAATATCGGCACTTAAGGCACTTTCATTTTGTAGTAATAATTGCCCTCGCCCTTTATATGCTTTAAAGGTCCCACGATTATTTACATATTCTCGGCTACTGGGGTTGGACTCAGGAAAGGTAGCAATAACTTGCGCATTAGCGAGGCTCTGTATTTGATTAGGAATAAACGGGCGCTGAGATTTAATTGCACTGCTTGCGCCACTGCAACCGGTAATAATAAAGCAAAGCGTAATTGTCAGTGCGTTAAAAAAAGTACGCTTTGCTAACACGGAAAAATTTAAATACACACTCATTCCTTTATTGGTAGAGCAAATAAGGCGCTCTTTGCTGTTTAAATTGCTCAAGCCCCGCTTGCCAACTTTGCTTAATTTCCTCAGCTGTTCGCCTCGCTTCTATGGCAAGTCTGAGCTGATCAGTTCCTGCGAGTTTATCCATAAAATCGGCACGTTCAAAAAACACCTGCTTAGCCTGAGTCAGTTGCTGGTAAACATTAATTAAATAATTTAAGTTTAAGCCTGTGATATTACTATGGCGTAAATCAATCCCTTTCACCATTTGGTCTTTAAATTTAGGATTAAGCGCTGCGCCTTTTATTGAACGCGGAGTAAAGCTAAAGTCCCCAAGTGCTACTGGTGAATAACCAATAACCTGAAATGCAAAGTCAGTTCCTCTACCTATGCTAACAGGGGTTGCTTCAAAAAAGCACAACGACGGATACAGCGCTATTGATTGATCGTTGGGTAAATTAGGGCTTGGTTTTACCGGCAAACTGTATGGCGTTGTGCGGGTGTAGCCTGCAACAGGGATCACGCTCAGTTGTAAATTAGCAGCTTGATTGATCCAGCCCTCGCCTTTGATCATTTTAGCAAGCTCGCCTACCGTCATGCCGTGCAGCACGGGTATTGGGTGCATGCCTACAAACGACTTAAAGTCGCGCTCAAGTATTGGCCCATCAACGTAAGCAATATTGGGGTTTGGCCTATCAAACACAATAAACTCAATATCTTGCTCGGCTGCGGCTTCCATCATGTAATGCATAGAGCTTATGTAGGTATAAAAGCGCACGCCTACATCTTGAATATCAAAAATAATAACATCTACATTGCTAAGAGCTTCGATACTTGGTTTTTTGTTTTTGCCATAAATAGATATAAGCGGGATACCAGTTTTGCTATCAACGGCGTTTTTAACATGCGCTCCCGCGTCATGATCGCCTCGAAAGCCATGCTCAGGTGCAAAAATTTTAGTAATATTGATGTTTTTAGCCAGCAAGCTATCAACTAAATGCGTTTGCCCCACTACAGAAGTTTGATTAACCACCAGCCCTACACGCTTATTTTTTAATTGCGGTAAATAATGTGCGAACTGCGCAGCGCCAACCACAGCTAAGTTTTGCGCTTCGCTTTGCTTCGCATTCACATTAAATAAGCTGCTAAATAATAATACAAAGGTGATAAATACGGCTTTAAACATACAGCAAGATCCTTTTAAACAAGGTGTTTAAAATACCACACCTTAAGTTAAAGAGCAGTGAATGGTTTTAAGTGGATACGTAACTAATTAGAAGCTGCGCTTCTCACGCGAACACGTTCTGCGTCTACGCTGAAATTTTTAACAGGGGTGTTTGTTTGGCTTAACTGAAAGCTAAAAGCTAAAAACCTTCTCAAATTTCAGGCACAAAAAAACCGACTTAATGTCGGCTTATGTATGAAAGTGGTGGGCGCAGGACGTATCTTGTAAGAGTGAACCTCTGACAGTCTGGTTCGTAGCTAGCTACTTTGCCATATTCACTTTATTTTAGGCACAAAAAAACCGACTTAATGTCGGCTTATGTATGAAAGTGCTGGGCGCAGGACGTATTTTGTAAGAGTGAACCTCTGACCGTCTGGTTCGTAGCTAGCTACTTTCCCATATTCACTTTATTTTAGGCACAAAAAAACCGACTCAATGTCGGCTTATGTATGAAAGTGGTGGGCGCAGGAGGATTCGAACCTCCGACCGCCTGGTTCGTAGCCAGGTACTCTATCCAGCTGAGCTATGCGCCCACTTTCATATTTACTTATTTATACTCTAAGTGAGAGTTGAAAGTGGTGGGCGCAGGAGGATTCGAACCTCCGACCGCCTGGTTCGTAGCCAGGTACTCTATCCAGCTGAGCTATGCGCCCACTTTCATTTTTGCTTGTTTTAACTCTAAGCAGAGTGTGTAAAGAGTGGTGGGCGCAGGAGGATTCGAACCTCCGACCGCCTGGTTCGTAGCCAGGTACTCTATCCAGCTGAGCTATGCGCCCATCTTTACGTTTACAAGATTTCGCCATTTAAAAAATGGTGGAGAGGGAGGGATTCGAACCCTCGATAGAGCTACAAACTCTATACTCCCTTAGCAGGGGAGCTCCTTCGGCCACTCGGACACCTCTCCGTCTTGTGGGGCGTATAATAAAGATTTCAGAAAATATGTCAAACACTTTTCTGACAAAAGTGACTATATGGCTATAGATTGCACACATGTCTGGTTTTAAAGTGTAATTAGTTTGAAAATTAATCAGGTTAGGTATTTGGAGTGCTTGAGTTTACACCCATCACTGGCACTAGTTCATCCGTAAGTTCAGCAAGATATTGCTCTTGGTAGCCCAATTTTTGAAACTCAGCAATACACGCGCGGTAATAAGCTTGTCGCTGTTGCTCTGTGGTGCTCTCATCGGGTAAAGACTCTACTCGTTTAGCTTTCATATTATTTATCTAAGTCCTTTAGAAATTTTTATTTTTACGACTAATAATGACCGTGTACAAATTTCGGCCATATTTTAGCTAAAAAATTCACATAAATACAACATAATGTTTAAAAAACAATCATACCAAAAAGTTATAGCACTGCTTTAATGTTGCTAAGCAGTGAGGCAACTTTATGATAATGAAACTGAATTAAAGGTTAATATCCCTTTGTACTTACATTTTATTATCAGTGTAGTACTTATTAATTAAAAGCCCTAATATAAAGTTTAGGCAATGTCTCACAAACAATAAGGCAAAAAAAACGCCGCTAATTAGCGGCGTTAATAATTTTATAGTTTATTCCTTCAAGCTTAGTCAGCTTGTGGGCGCATGTGCGGGAATAAAATAACATCTTTGATAGTTGATGAGTCAGTAAATAGCATCACTAAACGGTCAATACCAATGCCCTCACCTGCCGTTGGTGGTAAACCATACTCAAGTGCGCGAATGTAGTCTTCGTCATAATGCATTGCTTCATCATCACCAGCGTCTTTCTCTTCAACCTGACGAGTAAAACGCTCAGCTTGATCTTGTGCATCGTTAAGCTCTGAGAAACCATTTGCAAGCTCACGGCCACCAACAAAGAATTCAAAACGGTCAGTTACAAATGGATTTTCGTCGTTACGACGTGCAAGTGGAGATACTTCCCACGGGTAGCCTGTGATAAATGTAGGTTGGATAAGCATATGCTCAGCCGTTTCTTCAAATATTTCACATAAGAACTTACCTGGGCCCCATACGCAGTTTTCAGGAATTTTAACGTGTACTTGTTTAGCGTACGCTTTTAATTCTTCAAAGTGGTTTTCTGGGTCGTTAAATACCGCAGCATCAAACTCTGGGTTATATTTTAAGATAGCATCTGCCATGCTTAAACGCGTGAACGGTTGACCAAAGTCATACTCTACTGAATCAACAACGTCGCCGTTTTCATCTTTAGTGGTGTTAACCACAATTGGGCTGCCCAGTACATTAGTTGCAACTGTACGTAACATGTCTTCGGTGATGTTCATTAAATCAATGTAGTCAGCGTACGCTTGGTAGAACTCAATCATAGTGAATTCTGGGTTGTGGCGTGTCGATAACCCTTCGTTACGGAAGTTACGGTTAATTTCGAATACGCGGTCAAAACCACCTACCACTAAACGCTTTAAGTAAAGCTCTGGTGCAATACGCAAGTACATATCGATATCAAGCGCATTATGATGCGTTACAAACGGACGTGCCGTCGCGCCACCAGGAATAACCTGTAGCATTGGCGTTTCTACTTCCATAAAATCGCGGTCAGCTAAAAAGCGACGAATGCCTTCAACTACTTGTGAGCGAATGCGGAATGTTTCACGCGTTGCTTCGTTAGTAATTAAATCAACATAACGTTGACGGTATTTAGTTTCTTGATCTGATAAGCCATGGAATTTTTCTGGTAGTGGACGAAGTGACTTAGTCAGCAGTTCGTACTCTGTCATTTCTACGTATAAATCGCCTTTACCTGATTTGTTCAGCGCGCCTTTAACACCAATAATATCGCCAATATCAAGCTGACCATATTTTGCTTTTAAATCTTTTTGAACGTCTTTTGAGGCATATGCTTGTACACGGCCTTTCATGTCTTGAATAGACATAAATGGACCACGTTTAGCAAGAATACGACCTGCTATCGATACTACGTGCTGTAATTCGATTAGCTCTTCTTTACTCTTATCACCAAACTCAGCCTGCAAATCTGCCGTGTAATGCTCACGACGGAATTGGTTTGGATGACCGTTGGCTGGGCAATTTTCGCGAATAGCGTCTAATTTGCCGCGACGCTCAGCGATTAACTTATTTTCGTCTTGGATTTGATCAGTCATTTTTTAGCTCTTTTTTAGCTTGGTGGTTATAAACCAGATTTTAAGCTGGCTTCAATAAATTTATCTAGGTCGCCATCGAGTACCGCTTGAGTGTTACGGTTTTCAACGCCAGTACGTAAATCTTTAATACGCGAGTCATCAAGTACGTATGAACGAATTTGACTTCCCCAGCCAATATCAGACTTGTTGTCTTCTTGGCTTTGCTTTTCAGCATTTTGCTGCTGTAGCTCAAGCTCAAATAATTTCGCTTTTAACTGCTTCATTGCTTGGGCTTTATTTTTATGTTGTGAACGCTCGTTTTGACATTGCACCACGGTATTAGTTGGTACGTGAGTAATACGTACCGCCGATTCGGTGGTATTTACGTGCTGACCACCCGCGCCTGATGCACGGTAAACGTCTATACGTAAGTCAGACGGATTAATATCAATCTCAATGTTGTCATCAACTTCTGGGTAAACAAACGCAGATGCAAACGAGGTATGACGACGGCCACTTGAATCAAATGGGCTTTTACGAACTAGGCGGTGTACGCCTGTTTCAGTGCGTAACCAACCATAAGCGTATTCGCCAGAAAAACGTACCGTTGCACCTTTAATACCAGCAACATCACCATCGGTCGCTTCAACTAGCTCTACTTTAAAGCCTTTTGCTTCACCCCAGCGTAAGTACATACGCAGTAAAATATTACACCAGTCTTGTGCTTCTGTACCGCCAGAGCCTGATTGTAAATCAAGGTAGGCATCGTTTGAATCGTGAGAGCCTGAAAACATACGACGAAACTCAAGCCCTTCAAGCTGCTGGTTTAAATCAGCTAGTTCGCTTTGTGCTTCATCAAAGGTGTCTTGATCTTCGGCTTCAACAGCAAGCTCGACTAAACCTTCAACATCGTCAGTACCAGCAACAAGGTTATCGATTGTTTCAACCACGGCTTCTAGTGCTGACTTTTCACGACCAAGGGCTTGTGCGCGCTCAGGCTCATTCCATACGGCTGAATCTTCAAGTTCGGCGTTAACTTCTTCTAAACGTTCTTGTTTAAGAGCGTAGTCAAAGGTACCCCCGAAGCAGTTCAGTACGTTCGCGAATTTCCTTGATTTGATTAATCACAGGATTCACTTCAAACATGTACATTACTCCAAAATGGCTAGGTTATTGCGCACTTAAAAAAGAGACCGAGCGCAATTAAAAATCATTAAATAATAAAAACGCCCGATTTTAACAAAAAACCGCGCGTTTTATTAGCCTTTTATGCATGGTTTGAAGATATTTTTTAGCCCACTTTTTCAAGCTCTCTAACTATAAGTTGTAAGCTAAATTTACCTCTAAATTCATTTATATCGAGCTGATACGCTACTTTAACAAACTGCGCCTCGGTATCTGGCCACGCTTTTACATCAATCCCAAAGGCAATGGCATCCACTAAGCGTGCAGACTGATGCTTTAATACTAGCTTTAAGTGTTTTTCACCCACAATACGCTGCTGGATTACTTCAAAGGTGTGTTCAAATATCGGCTCAGGAAACTGCTGCCCCCACGGGCCCGATTGTTTTAAAAGCTGGGCAAAATCCATGCTAAAGCAGTCATTAGGTAGCTCACCATCGGTAAATACAATACAGCGTTTACTTTCTTCACTGAGTTGCTCGCTAACTGCACTATCAAATGCGCGTTTGAACTCAGTAAATTGCTGCTCGTTAATACTTAAACCTGCCGCCATTGCGTGGCCGCCAAATTTATTAATTAAACCAGGCTGCGCAGTGTTTAACCCCTCAAGCAGGTCGCGCATATGCAAGCCTTCAATAGAGCGACATGAACCTTTTACTTCACCGTTTTCGCCACCCGCAAATATCACGGTTGGGCGGTGGTATTTTTCTTTTAAGCGCCCCGCTAAAATGCCAATAACACCTTGATGCCAATCGTCTTGATACAAACAAATAGCATCAGGCACACTATCTTCTTTAAATGCTAGCCTATCGAGCACGGCTTGCGCCTCTACTTGCATACCTTGCTCTATTTCACGTCTGGCAAAGTTTAAGCTATCAAGCTCGCCGGCTATGCGCCTTGCTTGATTTATGTCGTTGCTAAGTAAGCAAGCTATACCCAAACTCATGTCATCTAGGCGCCCAGCTGCATTTAAACGCGGCGCTAATGAAAAGCCAAAATCGCTGGCACTTAAACGAGCTGCATTACGATTAGCCACTTCAATCAGTGCGGTGATACCTGGGCGCGTTTTACCGCTGCGAATACGTGCCAAGCCTTGATGCACTAACGTACGGTTATTCGCATCCAGAGCCACCACATCGGCCACCGTACCAAGGGCTACAATATCGAGTAAGTCAGCAATATTTGGCATAGGATGTTGGTTAAAGTAGCCTTGTTCACGCAGCGCACTTCTCAGCGCGATAAGTAAATAAAACGCCACACCAACACCAGCTATCGACTTAGAAGGAAAATCACAGTCATGACGATTAGGATTAACAATAGCATCGGCATTCGGCAGTTGCTCGCCTTGTAAATGGTGATCTGTAACCAGCACTTTAATGCCTGCGGCTTTAACAATATCAATCCCTGCAATACACGAAATACCGTTATCTACGGTGATCACTAAATCGGGCTGCATAGTCACTATTTGCTCAGCCAATGCTGGGCTTAAACCATAACCTAGACTAAAGCGGTCTGGCACTAAGTAATCTAAATGAGTAAAGCCAAACATGGCCAGCCCTTGCATTAAGGTGGCGGTGCTGGTTGCGCCGTCGGCGTCAAAATCGCCAACAATAAGTATTTTGCTTTGTGCATGCAGCGCATCAATTAACAGTTGGCTGGCTTTGTCTATATCTTTAAACAACTTAAAGTCGAGTAAAGTAGCCGCACTATTATTTAATTCATCAGCATGGCAGACGTTACGCGTGGCATAAATTTGCTTAATAACAGGATGTAGATGACTAGGTAGATGAGAGTCGTCAACGGGTTCTCGCGCAATGATCATTTTTTTCATGCTGGTTTTTTAACTTATGATGTTCATAACAAAAAGACAAAAAAAGGCCATAAAGGCCTTTTTAAACAGGTACTCAGGTTTTTAATTAACCTGCTTTATTCGCCTCAAGCGCAGCGCTTAATGCGGCTGCTGGTTGGTAGCCTGGGATCATCGTGCCATCTTCTAAAATAATAGCCGGTGTACCACTAACACCAAAACTTTGGCCTAATTGGTAATGCTCTGCAACGGGTGCGCTACAATCTTTTACAATTTGTGTATCCGAGCCCGATTTAGCTTCAGTAAGTGCTTCTTGCTGATCTTTAGCACACCACACATTCATTAAATCAGCATAACCTGACCCCTGTAGGCCGCCACGTGGAAATGCGAGGTATTTAACCGTAATACCCGACTCAAGTAAGTCATCAAGCTCTCGGTGTAATTTACGACAGTAACCACAGCTAATATCTGTAAACACGGTAATGCTGTGTTTTTCTTCTGGCGCTTTATACACAATCATTGAATCTTCGTATTCTTTTAACCCTGATTGGCGCACACCATTAAGTGCTTGCTCGGTTAAATTATTACGGTTGTTTAAATCGATTAGCGTACCTTGCATTAAAAACTGACCGTCAGGGCTTGCATATAGCACCCCTTTATTGGTAATCAATTCTTTTAAGCCTGCAACCGGACTTGGGTTAATTTGTTTTACAGTTACTCCAAGCGCGGCAAATTTTGTCACGATAGGATCATTGGCATCGGGTGTTACTGCAACGCCATTAGCAAAAGCGCTCAAACTAGTGCACAACATGGCACCTGCTAACATTAATTTTTTCATAACGGGTTCTCTATCCTAAAAAATACTTATCTTATCGTGTCTATATGACCGGCTTAGTGACAAAAAAATTCGCTTAAGCACGAGGATGGTGCTCAGCATGCACCGATTTTAATCGCTCATTCGCTACATGCGTATAAATTTGGGTAGTTGATAGGTCGCTGTGGCCAAGCATCATCTGCACCACACGCAAGTCAGCCCCATGATTTAATAAATGCGTTGCAAATGCATGTCGCAAAGTGTGAGGTGATAACGGCGACTCAACGGATGCCAAAATAGCATAGTGTTTAATCCGATGCCAAAAAGTTTGTCGTGTCATGCCCACCCCACGTTTAGAGGGAAAGACAAAATCGGTGGCATGTTTTATCATTTGTGCTCGCCCAAGCTTTAAAAATTGCTCCAGCCAATACATAGCCTCTTCACCTAAAGGCACTAATCGCTCTTTATTTCCTTTACCTTTTACAAACACCACAGCTTGGCGCAAATTTATTTGCTCCATTCTCAGCCCTACCAGCTCAGTTACCCGCAAGCCCGTTGCATACAATAGCTCTAGCATGGCTTTGTCGCGCAGCCCCATTGGCTCTTCTATATTGGGGGCACTTAATAGTGCCTCTACTTCGGCTTCAGAAAGCGTTTTTGGTAATGATTGCCCCGCTTTAGGCTGAGCAATATTGACCATAGGTGAGTCGCTAATTATTTTTTCGCGTACAAAGTACTGATAAAAACGTTTTAATGCACTAATGCTACGCGCAGTACTGCGTGGCTTTAGCCCTAAATCAACACGGTGTGCCAAGTAACTTTCAACATCTAAGCTGGTTACCGTCATTAAGTTTTCGCCTTTTAAAAATTGGCAAAACTTATCTAAGTCACTGCGATAAGCGCTCAGTGTGTTTTCACTTACGCCTTGCTCTAAATAGAGGCTATCAAGAAAGGTTTCTAAAAAGTCGCTATTGCTGCTTAGCTCAGTATTTTGTTCAGGTAAATCGTCAGATAGCGTTGTCACGTTGTGATCTCATGTTGGTAATACCACGGGAGAAGGTATCAATTAAAAATACCTTACGGTAAACTTGAGCCTATCATAACAGGCAATTACACAGTGATAAATACGATGCAGATTGGTTTATTTTTTGGTTCTACTACCTGCTATACCGAAATGGCGGCAGAAAAAATACGCGATATTATTGGCGCCGACATTGTCAGCTTACATAATATTAAAGACGAGCCGCTTAAAAACGCTGAGCAATATGACTTTATCATTTTTGGTATTTCTACGTGGGACTTTGGCGAAATTCAAGAAGATTGGGAATCAAAGTGGGACGACATAAAAGACGTTGACCTAAATGGTAAAACTATCGCCTTATTTGGCATGGGCGATCAGCAAGGGTATGGCCAGTGGTTTCAAGATGCGTTAGGTATGTTGCACGATGAAATAAATGCCCAAGCCATTACTCAACTTGGCTTTTGGCCTAACGATAGTAATTACGAATTTGAAGCGTCTAAAGCCCTTACCGAAGACGGTAAACAATTTGTAGGTTTAGCATTAGACGAAGACAGTCAGTACGAGCTAAGCGACGAGCGTATTGCCACTTGGGTAGAACAAGTGATGACAGAGTACGCTGAAACCCTATAACTCAGCGTGCAAAGAGCGCTGCTATGCAGCGCTTTTTAATCCTTAACTACTCTACTTTTAACCAGTATTGGTTACGGTAAAAAAAGCCCACATAACCACGCACTTCTAACTGTTCACCATTTTGCTGCAAAGTTAGGCGCACGCTGTAGGTTTTACCATTATTGGGGTCGAGAATTTCACCGTCTTCCCAACTACCATCTCCGGCATAAGTCACATCTTCAATAATGGTCATGCCTAGCATCGGCTGATTCTTTTTATCACCACCACACTCGCTGCAAAGCGCATCTTGCTTATTTTTATTGAGTATTGTTTCAATTTTGCCAGTCAGTACGCCGTCTTGTTCAGTAATGCGTACATAAGACTTTGCTTCTTTGGTGTCTTCATTAATGGTTTTCCAAAGCCCTACAGGACTCATGTTTGCATGCGCACTATGGCTTATAAATAAAGCTGCAGCGAGAGTGCTTAGCAAAGTTAGTTTATTAAAGTTTTTCATTGAGTTGCTTTAATTTTAAATAGCGAATAAAACGATAATACCAGCTGATTTATAAACACACTATGAAATTACATAGCTAATTAGGTGCATGTAAAAAATAAAAACCAAGTGCGTTTTAACACACTTGGTTTTTAAATAATAATCACGTTTTAAAGTACATGATTAAAAGTGCATATTTAAAAATCACGTACCTCTACACTTGAGCTATTAAATTCAAACATATTAATTTTGCCGCACTGGGCCATATGGTTAGTGCTTGCATATGGGGTGTTTGCTTGATTTATATCGCCCTCCCACTCAGGGCCATTTTTTACAAATGCTTTGAGTTCAAACCAGCCGTTAACGGCTTTACTGCAATCCATATCAACATCAAGCATCCAGTAGTGTTCGCCCCATATGTTAAGTGGTGTAACGCCAAAACCATCATTATCTACCGTTTTTTGCGCGCCATATTCACTAGGCCATATATTAGTAGTCCAATCCATCGCGGTACCTTGCGCCTTACTGCTTTGACCTTGCTCAATACCATACCAATCTAGGTAATTATCGTTTGCTTTCCAAGGCAAAGTGGTGTTGTTTTTTAAATTGTTGTGACGAATAGGCATGGCACATTCAATGTTCGTTGTTTGGCAGTTTCTACCAAGGTTTGCATTCGCATAAATGTGATCTATTCCACCACGAACAAACATATCTTGCCCGCTTTGTGTTTGCGCATTGATAAAAACAACGGTTCTTTGCCAATCACCACCGTTATTAGGAAGCGAGCCTTGTAGTAATTTAGCCTTTTTATGAATAGCCATGGCATCCCATGGCGCCACATTTAAATTAATAGTGCCGTTACTATTAACTGTAATAACCTCACCACTACAGCTTTTAGCATCACTCGAAAGCTCACCTTTTAATACGTTACAGTACTGACCAGCAGCCATATCTGTTTGAACCGTTGAATTTAAGGTTGAGTCTTCTTTATTAATTGCCATATGGCCTGAGCTACCTCGCCCAAATGCAATCTGGTTATTGGTGTTATCCCACCAGTTTGTTACACCCCAGTTATCGGCAGTGTTATTTCTAAAATCAACACCACCAGCAATGTACGACCAACGATGCTCACACTTCCATTTGCTTGCAAAACACTCCAAGTTACCATTGTTGTGCACTGGCACACTTGGCCCACCTGCATCGGTATCACCATGAAAGTCATAACTCGACATGACTTTTGGATACCCATACGGATATGCCAACATAAAAACGTTAGCTAGATCGTATAAACGGCCATCTTCAAAAGTAATTACATTACCCGCACCACCATGCCCGCGTTGGTTATCATGGTTATCAACAAATACCACAGCTGACGAACTTGGCATAAAACCCCAACCTTCACCAAAATTACTTAGCCACGCAAGCGAGCCATTTCTAAACGTATTACCAAGTTGGGTACTATATTTAAACTCAGTAACTAAACCTGTACTTAAATACTCTGAAGCATCTACCGCTTCAGTACCTTGATCTATCACCTCATGAAACACCACTGGCGAACCATTTATTTTAGCCATTAGACTTTGAATATCGATTGCAGCAACATGCTTAGCAGCATCAAACCTAAAGCCTTTAACACCTAAAGCTTGCAGGTCATTAATATAGGCCGCTAACGTATTTTGCACATAAGTTGAAGCGGTATTTAAATCGGCAAGCCCTACCAGCTCGCAATGTTGCACACGATAGCGGTTATTACCGTAATCTTCAGGGTTAATTGAGCAGCTTTGGTGAAAATCTTGTGGGCTATAAATAGGATATTGTTTATTACCAAAGTTATTACCGGCGGTACCAGTACCATTGCCTGCAGCCATATGGTTTATTAGCGTATCAACATATATATCTACGCCTGCCGAATTACATCGATTAACCATATCTATAAACTGCGTCCGGTTCCCGCCACGGCTTTGCAGTTGGTAGCTCACAGGTTGGTAGCGAGTCCACCATTGATTACCTGTAATATGCTCGTTAGGCGGAGATACCTGTACAGCAGCATACCCTTTGGGCCCTAAAAACTGTTCACATTCTTGGGCTATATCTTGCCAGTTCCATTCAAATAGATGCACAAATGTTGTAGGTGCAGCCATAGCTAAGCTTGGTAAAGTTAAGCCAAGGCTTAATCCTGCAGTGGTGATTATTTTATTCAGCTTCATAGTGTGTGTTCCAAGTGTTGAGCGAGTTAAACAACATACTCGACGTTATTTACAAGTGGTTAACACTAGTCTGGTGATTGATTAAATAAAAACTGAATACGTATGCATAATGGGTAAATTATCTTTCTTTTTAAATAACTAAGCTCAATTTATAGCTTACATCTTTAAATAAAATGCTTTGCAAAGCCCGACATAATCAGCTGTGTAGGTGTTGTTTTCATCTTTTATGCAAAGCACTGTTTGTTGTAATTCTGTTTTGATTGAGCTAAAGCGCATTAAGCTACGACTGAACACTTTACTCGGTGTAGTTTTTACTTTGCAATGCGCGTTTAAATACAGCCCTTGTTGCTGCGCCAAGGTTATAAATAACTGTGCCTCTTTGCTGGGTAAAATTAAATTAAAGTGTGCCTGTTTATGCGTTAAGCGTTTAAACGCAGCAATCAGTTCTGCAAAGCTTAAACCATCGGTATGGCGAGCGGCATTGCGTGCTGCATTATCACTTTTTAAACTGTGATTAAAATAAGGCGGATTAGATATAACGCAATCAAATTTAGTCTCAGCCGCAAAATGCTGAATGCCTTGATGATAAATACTAATATCAGGCCAAGGGCTTTGCTGGCAATTTTTTACAGCTTGCTGGTAGGCGGCTTCATCAACCTCAACCGCACTCACCTTTAAATCTGGCACTCGCTGTTTACACATTAACGCCAACAACCCCGTGCCTGTGCCAATATCTAATAACGAACTAGCATCGCTTAAATCAGCCCATGCCCCGAGTAAAATACCATCGGTAGAGACCTTCATGGCGCACTGGTCGTGCTCAACCTTAAATTGTTTAAATGCAAAACCAGACATTTTTTCACCTTTTCATTCACCAAGTAGATTTAAGTGCGTATAATTAACGGCAATTGTCCCCTATTTTTGACACTCTATGCAATTTTCTGAATTTGATCTTGATAATAAGCTACTCAATGCTATTAATAAAATGGGTTTTGAAACCCCTACTAGCATTCAACAACAAGCCATTCCTGAGGCGTTGCAAGGGCGTGATATTTTAGCGTCTGCACCGACAGGTACGGGTAAAACGGCGGCATTCTTAATTCCAGCAATTCAATATTTAATGGATTTCCCGCGTCGTGATCCGGGCTTTGCACGGGTATTAATTATGACCCCAACTCGCGAGCTTGCTTATCAAATTCATGAACAATGTGAGTTACTTGCAAAACAAACCCACTTAAAAATTGGGGTGGTTACCGGCGGTATTAATTACGGTACACACAAAGAAATTTTTGAAAATAATAACGACATTTTAATCGCCACACCTGGGCGTTTAATGGAGTATTTGGAAACTGAAAACTTCCACGCAGAAAACGTAGAAATGCTCATTCTTGATGAAGCCGACCGCATGCTCGACATGGGCTTTCGTAAAGAAATGCTGCGTATTTGTGATGAAGCTAAAAACCGTCGTCAGTGCTTTTTATTCTCAGCTACTCTTGAAGGTGACAGCGTAGAATTATTTGCAGAGCGTATTTTAAACGACCCGGCTCTACTTGAAGCCGAATCATCACGCAAAGAAAAAGCTAAAATACATCAATGGGTTCATTTAGCTGACGATTACCATCACAAGCTTGAGCTATTAGTTAACACCTTAAACGGCCCTGATGTTAGTAAAGCGATTGTGTTTGTAAAAACTCGTGAGCGCCTTGAAACCCTTATTGGTGAACTAACCAATAACGGCGTTAAAGCTGCGTGGCTACGTGGTGAAATGCCACAAGATAAACGCATGAAAGCGATGGAAAATTTCCACAGTGGCAAAACCCGCATTTTAGTCGCGACCGATGTAGCCGCGCGTGGTATTGATGTAGCTGATATAAGCCACGTAATTAACTTTGATATGCCTCGCACTGCAGATGTTTACGTACACCGTATTGGCCGTACAGGTCGCGCGGGTAAAAAAGGCATAGCAATTTCACTAATTGAAGCACACGATATTGGCATCCTTTACAAAGTAGAACGTTACATAGAGCAGAAGCTAAAACGCCGTGTATTTAAAGGATTAGAGCCAAAACATAAAGAAGCTAAGCCACCAGTTAAAAAGCGTAAAGATCCAGTAAAAATGAAAGCGAAGAAAAAAGCCAAAGCTAAAAAGAAAAAATAGCTTTAGCTTTAGTACATTTGATTGAGCCGACGTTTGTCGGCTTTTTTGTGGCTTAAAAACAGTGAGTAAGCAATTCAGAGTAATATGTAAAAACTACTTAGCTGAATAACCACTTAATAAAATACCCAATTATTTCAAACAGTTAAATTTGGAATGAAACTTGTAACCCTAGTCAATATATGAGTATTAAAACGCCAAATAACGGCGATAATTTTTCAAAACACATTAAGGATATAGTTATGAGTCGCATTAAATTTACTATCGGTTTTATTTCGTTTTGTTGTTTATTTTTATTAGTCTCTGCTTTTAAAGTTAGTGCAGCAACGCATTTAGCGATAGTGAGTAGTGTGGCCACACAAGCTACTTTACAGCAATCTATTACTCATGAATTACGTACTAACCCAAACCTAGAATTAAAAAATTTAAACGTACAGGTTGAAAATGGCGACGTTGAACTTAAAGGCAAAGCTAATAACGGTTTTGAACGTGCTCTTGCACAAAAATTTTTAGAAAATATGGATGGGGTTAAAGTCATTCGTAACAAAATTAGTGTGATTTAATACATCTCCTTCTTAACTTATTCTTCAGCGCTGCTTGTTGCTCCAACACAAGCGGCGCTTTTTATGGCCTGCAAGATATAATTTAATGCAGAACATACTCCCGAGCCAGTATAAATAGCTTGATTAAAAGCCTTTTAGTTTACGCGCCAATCGCGACGCTCATTGCAGCTACTTATACCATTGAATCCTTTACTCAAAGACACTTCTATATAGGGCTTGCATCAAGCTTGAGAACATATTCGATTAATTAAATAATCTATTTTGAAATGAGAAACCTTATCGATATAGTTTTCTAATTGAGACGCTTTTAACTTAGTTAACGCAAGGCTTTAGTTACTTCCGAACATCAATTA
This sequence comes from Pseudoalteromonas sp. Scap03, assembly GCF_013393115.1. Lineage (GTDB taxonomy): Bacteria > Pseudomonadota > Gammaproteobacteria > Enterobacterales > Alteromonadaceae > Pseudoalteromonas. The sequence continues at coordinate 184,282 of NZ_VDEU01000001.1, forward strand.
ATTATAATAAAAAGCGCGTTTTTACTTTGTAAAAACGCGCTGATAGTCAGTAAGTTTTTCCTACCGCTTTACCCTTGTAAATTTAAAATTAATTGCTTTCCTGGCTTGTATCAGTGTTGCTATCAGCCTCTTTACTAGTTGACTGCTGACTTATTTTATCGCTTATCATGGCATCGAGTTTTTCACCGCCTTTAATACCGAAATCCAACGTACGAATAGGAAACGGAATACTTATATCAGCAGCATCGAGTGCTTGCTTTACTGCCACAACACCTTTGTGACGCACCGTCATAAAATCGGGCTCACCAGGGTATTTAATCCAAAACCATACCAATAAGTTTATACTGCTATCACCAAAGCCTTCTGCGTACACCGCGGTCTCATCTTTGCGGATCACAAAGTCGAATTGATTAATTTTTTCGACAATAACTTCACTGGCTTTTTCTATATCGTCAGCGTAAGAAATACCTACTGGTACTTCTATTCTTCTGACCCCTAAAGTGCTGTAATTACGCAGTACATTTCTAAATAGTATTTTATTAGGAACCAGTATCAACTGCCCGTAAAAGCTCTCTATTAGTGTGTTACGTAAATTTATTGAATGCACTGAACCAAATACGTTATCGGTCTCGATAACATCACCCGCTTTGAACGGTTTACGAATACCCATAGCAATACCCGCAATTAGGTTTTCGGTCATATCTTGAAAAGCAAAACCAATGGCGAGACCAACAATACCTGCACCCGCAAGTAGTGACGTAACGGTACTTTTTAAACCCATAAAATCAAGGGCAATAAAGACTCCTACACTCAAAACAATGACTTTAAAAATGGAGGCCATTAAGTCGGCAATTTGAGTAGAATCGAGGGAACGACGCAATACTTTTTTCATTCCTTTGCCTGCAAGGCGGGCAATAAATGAAAATATAATCGCAATAATCACCGCGACTATAAAGTTAGGGATATGACTTATAACAACATCAAACCAACCGCCGAGCTTCTCTTCTATGAGTTTTTCGGCTTCTGTAATTGAGGGAATTGAGAGCATTTGTTTTTATACCTTAGTTTGGGTTAATAACCTAAGGTCTGCAAAAATAGCGCCAAAATAAAAAGCCATGCAATGCATGGCTTTTTAAACATTTTAAAAAAGTGTGTTAGCTTTGCTCTTCGCGCAAAAATACCGGTTCAAGTTCTTTAGTGGTTGCTTCTGAGCTAAAGTAATAACCGGCCACGGTAAACTCTTTAAGCTGACTTAATTGCGTGACTTGGTTTTCGATAAGGTAACGCGCCATCATGCCGCGCGCTTTTTTAGCGTAAAAGCTAATCACTTTATATTGGCCGTTTTTACAGTCTTTAAAATGTGGCGTAATAATTTGTGCGTTAAGCGTTTTTTTATCTACCGCTTTAAAGTATTCGTTAGACGCTAAATTAACTAAGTATTGTGCATCTTGTGCCGCTAAAACGTCGTTAAGTTTATTAGCAATAATACTGCCCCAAAACTCATATAGGTTTTTACCACGGCTGTTTTCAAGCTTTGTACCCATTTCCAGGCGGTAGGCTTGCATTAGATCAAGCGGTTTTAATAATCCGTATAAACCCGAGAGTATACGTAAATGCTCTTGAGCATAATCAAGTTGCTTAGCCGTTAGGGTGTCGGCATCTAAACCGCCATATACATCGCCATTAAAGGCAAGCACAGCCTGTTTAGCATTACTCGTAGTAAACGGTTGCGCCCACTCACTAAAACGTGCTGCATTAAGGCCCGCGAGCTTATCGCTAATTTTCATTAAACTGCCAATCTGCGCAGGAGTTAGTTCACGGCATACTTTCATGAGCGCTTCGCTGTGCTCAAGTAATTCAGGTTGAGTGAACTTATCTGTTGCGGGTGGCGTGTCGTAATCAAGATTCTTTGCTGGTGAAATAACAGTGATCATAGTTAGCTATTGACTTGTAAATTATTTAATGTCAATTTCAACATTAAATGAGACGAAAAGCACGTTTTGTTTAAAATTATCCTACCTAAAACTCAACCGTTACCGTTTTTTCATTGATAAGGACATAAGACCTATCAAGCATTGTCACACTGTTGCAGTATAGCTATATTAAGGTAGTTTAGATTTTCTTTTAACTTGCTTGGAATGAGGAAAAGCAAATGACTAGCGCTCTACAAAGGCTTAAACAACATTCTTCTATCGTGGCCGACACGGGCGATATAGAAGCCATAAAAAAACATCAACCTGAAGATGCGACTACCAATCCATCGCTGCTTTTAAAAGCGAGCGAGATTGAAGCTTACAAACCTTATCTAGATAAAGCATGGCAATACGCTAAAGAAACCGAGCAACAGCCTGCAAAACAACTAGAGCTGGCTTGTGATTATTTTGCAGTATTACTTGGTAAAGAAATTAGCGAAATTGTACCGGGTTATATTTCTACTGAAGTTGATGCACGTTTATCATTTGATACTCAAGCAACAATTAATAAAGCACATACGCTATTGAGCCTTTACGAAAAAGAAGGCGTAAGCAAAGACAAGATTTTAATTAAAGTAGCGTCAACATGGGAAGGCATTAAAGCCGCAGAACAGTTAGAAAAAGAAGGCACTAAATGTAACTTAACGCTTTTATTTAGTGATGCTCAAGCCCGTGCCTGTGCTGATGCAAACGTATTTTTAATTTCGCCATTTGTTGGCAGAATTTTAGATTGGCACGTAGCAAACGGTATGGAAAAACCAACCGACCCGCTACAAGATCCTGGTGTACAATCGGTGCGTAGTATTTTTGAGTTTTATAAACGTCACGATTACAAAACGGTTGTTATGGGCGCAAGCTTTCGTAACACCGGCGAAATTATTGCCCTTACAGGCTGCGATAAGCTAACAATTAGCCCTAATCTTTTAGAAGAGCTAGGTAATTTAGAAGACGCACAAGAATACTTACTAGAGAGCGATATTGCTAAAGAGCCAAAACCAGAGCCACTTAGCGAAGCACAGTTCCGTTGGTTACATAACCAAGATGCTATGGCTACTGAGAAACTAGCTGAAGGTATTCGCTCATTTGCAGATGCGCAAGAGCAATTAGAAGCACGCTTTAAAGCGATGTAACTAACAGCTGTTTAACGAATTTAAAAACGTCGCTTTTTAGCGACGTTTTTTTGTGCCTGCGATTTATTTTAAATACTCGACTTGTTCCTATTTACGTTCTTTTTGTATTGATCTTCATCAAAACACCACCCATTAGTAACAGTTTCGTCACATTTATATTCTATTTTATTAATAGCTGTGGTATAGATAATGCCGAGGTTCAAAAAGTGGTCAATAGGAGATAATCAATGGATAGCCTAAACGAAATAATAGAAATATTAGAAGGTTCTGATACATCGAAAAAAACCTCTCAAAAAAATAAAAAAAGAAAATGGCGCGAAATAGAAGCAATAAAAGATAAGCAACGTTTGCGCAAAGAACTACAGGAGCTCGACTATTTTGCTGATAGTATTGCTATTGATGAGTTAGAGTTTTAATCAACAACAGCAACTAAAAAGGCTTTCATTTATGAAAGCCTTTTTTAATACCAATTACCCTATACTTGCCAATTAATGGGCTGTGCTCCTTGCGCTATTAACAGCTCATTGGTTTTTGAAAAGTGCTGACAGCCAAAAAAGCCGCGATGCGCTGAAAGCGGTGAAGGGTGCGGCCCAGACAATACATGATGGCGCTGGCGATCAATGCTTTTACCTTTTTTTTGTGCATGTGCGCCCCACAAAATAAACACCACTCCTTGGCAATGCTCATTTATATGAGTAATTACGTTATCGGTAAATTGCTCCCAACCTAAATGTTTATGGGAATGGGCTTGCCCTTGCTCTACTGTTAGTACGGTATTAAGCAAAAACACACCTTGATCTGCCCAGCTTTGTAAATAGCCATGCTCCGGTGTAATAAAACCATTAATGTCCGTCACTAACTCTTTATAAATATTTTTAAGTGAAGGCGGGAGCTTTTTAACTTCAGGCAATACAGAAAAACACAAGCCATGCGCTTGCCCTTCTCCATGGTAAGGGTCTTGACCTAATATAACCACTTTAATGTCACTAAGTGGAGTTGCATCAAACGCGTTAAACACCTGCGGTTCTGGTGGAAACACAGCAATACCGTTTGATCGTTTATTCGCAACATATTCAAGGGTTTGCTGCATATATGCTTGGCTAAGTTCGTGATTTAAAAAAGATGACCAGTTGCTCATAATTGACTCTTAATAAGTTCTCTAGATACCTCAACTTTGTCACACATTTGTGCTAATCCATCAAGCATTCTAGGGGAAAAACGATGTAATAAATCCGCGTTAACGCTAATAAATTGCTCATATTTAACCGCCGGAATTTCAGGCCATTGCTGCCAATTAACTGTAGGTATTACCCGTTTTGATTTTTCATCAGGAATAATAATAACTTGTGGCTTAGTCACTATCACGTTTTCAATACTGATTTGTGGGTAATCTGTGTCGCTGTCGGCAAATACATTAGTTACTTGGCAGGTTTCGATTAACTGATTTATCCAGGTATTTTTTGATACCGTCATCATAGGCTCAGGCCACAGCTGATAAAACCCAGTAAGCGTGGTTTTATTATGCTGCGCGGCTTTAATTGCGTTGAGCTTAGCTGTAAATGCCTCTGCTACCTTTTTACTTTGCTCAATACGACCCGTTAATTGACCTAGTTTTAGTATTTCTTTAGCAACGCCTTCAATAGAGCGTGGATTACTTAAATGCAATTCAATCCCTAGTCGCTTAATTTGTGCTAAATCTTCTGCCTGATTACCGCTTTTCCACGCAATGACCATGTCAGGCTTGAGCATGAGTAACTTTTCGATAGAAATGCCATTATAGCCGCCGATACGCTCAATTTTAGTCGCCTCTTGTGGGTAATCTGCGTAATCCAGCGTGCCCACTATTAGATCACCCGCCCCAATGGCATATAAATTTTCGACTATGTGTGGTGCCAAAGCCACAATACGAAGCGGCTTGTCGGCTAAGGCTTGAGGTACATAAACAGCAAACAATAACAGCCCAAGAATAATGCGTTTTAACATTAGTAATCAAAGCCTTTTAGTGCTTTTACGCCCGACTCAAACGCATGCTTTACATTACGCACTTCACTTACGGTATCGGCCAGCTCAATTAAGGTACGGTGCGCAGCACGGCCAGTAATAATTACCGATTGCATTGCAGGTCGGTTGTTAATTGCAGCAACCACTTCCTCAAGGTCGATATAGCCATAGGTCACCATATAGGTGAGCTCATCGAGTAATACCACATCGATACTGCTGTCGCTTAGCATCCGCTTTGACTCTTGCCATGTTGCTTGTGCTGCCGCAGTATCGGCCTCTTTATTTTGCGTATCCCAAGTAAAACCTGTGTTCATAACAGCAAATTCAACTCCAGCACCTTGTAGTAAATTACGCTCACCACATTCCCATGTACCTTTAATGAACTGACATACCGCGGCCTTTTTACCATGGCCAACACAGCGTGCAACCACACCAAAACCAGAGGTTGATTTACCTTTGCCATTACCAGTAATAACCTGAAAAATGCCTTTTTCTTGCTGTGCCGCTGCTACTCGAGCATCAACTTGTTCTTTTACTTTTTGCTGGCGCTGTTGGTGCTTGTCGTTTGTTGATTCAGTCATTGTTATGTCCTTGGTAAATTTTAATAATTTGTTCAATGTTTAAATGTGTTTGGCACATTTCAGCGAGGCGTTCTAGCTGGCGCTCGCGATGCTCATTGATGCTGATACCACTAATTTCACTGTCTGGTTTTAGCCACTTTAATAGCAGCTCTGTAGCGGCTGCGTTGTCAAATAAGCCATGTAAATAAGTACCAGCAATGGCATTATCGTCACTAATAAAACCATCCGTAGTAAAGCCATTGGGGTGTTTATTAAAGTGAATAAGTGGTTTATTGAGCGCTTGACCTTTACTGATCCCAGCATGTATTTCGTAACCCTGACAAGCAACCTGCTGCTGGTTTAAACTAATAGTGGCGTTTACTTGGCTTAGCACTTTTTGTTCACCTAATGTGGTATCAAAATCACTAAGCGCTAACCCAGCTATTTGCCCTAATGATGATTCCACCGCATTAGGGTCACAAATCGTATTACCTAGCATTTGCATACCGCCGCAAATACCCAATACTTTGCCACCATAGCGTAAATGGCGTTTAATTTGCTTATCCCAGCCTTCATTTTTTAAAAATACCAAATCGCTGAGTACATTTTTACTGCCAGGCACAATAATTAAATCAACATCAGGAATTGTTTGAGTATGGCGCACATAGGTTATATTTATATTTGGGTGTAATCGCAGTGCATCAAAATCGGTATGGTTACTAATATGAGGCACTAGCAGCACCGCAATATTAATGCTGGCTTCGGTCACATTATTATCTATGGCAACGGCATCTTCGGCATCAAGTGCTAAATCGTGTAGGTAGGGTAACACCCCTAACACAGGTTTACCTGTATACTCTTCAAGCCAATCTAACCCGCCTTGTAATAGGCTAATGTCACCACGAAAACGGTTAATCACAAAGCCTTTTACCCGTGCTTGCTCTGATTCGCTTAATAGCGCCAAAGTCCCTACTAGGTGAGCAAACACACCCCCTTTATCAATATCAGCAATAATAATAACCGGGCAATCAACCTTTTCGGCGTAGCCCATATTGGCGATATCGTTTGCGCGTAAGTTAATTTCAGCTGGGCTACCAGCCCCTTCAACCAACAATAAGTCAAAGCGTTTAGCTAAACGATTATGCGAGGTTAATACCGCTTCCATAGCCACTTTTTTATAGTCATGGTAAGAGTCGGCTTCCATATTGCTAATAGCCCTACCATGAATAATAACTTGCGCGCCGGTATCACTATTGGGTTTGAGTAATATCGGGTTGAAGTCTATTTCAGGTGCTACTTTTGCCGCAACGGCTTGTAATGCTTGTGCTCTACCAATTTCACCGCCATCATGAGTTACGGCACTATTAAGCGCCATATTTTGCGGTTTAAACGGCGCAACATTAACACCTTGATTAGCAAACACTCTGCAAAGTGCTGCAACCAGGGTACTTTTACCCGCATCTGAGGTAGTGCCTTGTACCATTAGTGTTTTCATTATTGAACCACCAGCTGACGCTTACGAAAATACAATATACTTAAAAAGAATAGACTGCCGATAGCCGCCGTGATCACTCCGATTGGCAACTCTTGATTACTTAATAGTGAGCGAGCGAGCACATCGACCCACACCATAAATATTCCCCCGACTAATCCAGTCATTAATAATCCAACGCGGCTACCTTGAGAGATAAAAAAGCGCACTATGTGTGGCACCATCAAGCCAACAAAACCAATACCACCACAGTTGGCAACTAACACGGCCGTGATCAACGAGCTTAAAATAAGCATTAAAATTCTAAAACGATGTACTCTTACGCCAAGCGTTGTCGCACTTTCATCGCCTAACAACATGGCATTAAGCTGACGCCTAAAACCCAACATGATTATTGTACAGACTATAATGACTAAGACAGGTAATAGCAGCGACTGCCACTGTGCTTTAGCAAAACTACCTAAAGTCCAAAATAAAATAGCCGCGACTGCTTGTGGATCGCTCCAATAAAGTAACAAACTAGTAAAAGCACTAAATAAAAATGATAAGGCTACCCCCGCCAATAACATCGATTCAACTTGGGCATTACGCTGGCTGCCAGCAATTAAAATTAATAATCCCATCGCCACTAAACTACCGGTTAATGCCGCCCCAGATAGCGCAATACCCGCCCCTGCTCCCACAAAAGACATTAGTATAACCACACCTAATGAAGCGCCGGACGAAATACCAAATAAGTAAGGATCTGCTAAGGGGTTACGGGTGACTGTTTGTAGTATTAAACCTGCAATCGCTAAGCCACTCCCAGCTAAAAAAGCCAGTAAAGTACGTGGCATTCTTAATTCAATAATAATACGGCTGGTGAATAAAGCCTCGTTTGAAAAGGTTAAGCTTTGATATACATCTGCGAGCGACGTGGGTGCCGCACCAAAACTCAGTGCAATAAATAAACTTAATAGTGCGCATAGTAGCGCAGCGATTAATGCAACGGTATGGTTAGAAAAAACCGTCATATTATTGGTATCCATAATAATAAGTAATATGAGGAATAGCCTCACCCGAAGCTGCTGATTGAGGGTGAGTGCTCACTTGTGCACAAACGCCAAACACCTCATCCAGTATCTGCTCAGTGACCACTTTATTTGGCTTACCTGCATCAACAACTTTTCCATTTTTAATAACCACTAACTCATCACACATAGCAGCAGCTAAATTTAAGTCATGAAATGACGCAAATACCGTGATCCCTAGAGATTTAGCCAGCTCCATCAGTTGAATTTGATATTTCACATCAAGGTGACTAGTTGGTTCATCCATAATAAGAAGTTGCGGTTGCTGCACAATAGCGCGGGCAATAAAGGCTCGTTGCTTTTCACCGCCAGATAGCGAATCAAATAATTGAGTACTATGAGATTCAAGCCCCACATGGCTAATAGCCTGAGCTATTTTTTGTTTATCTGCTTGGGTGGTCGAACTGAATAGCGTTTTATGTGGCGTAAGCCCTAGAGCCACAACATCGAATAACGAGAGGTTAAATTGCGACGGTGTTTCTTGTAGCACAACGGCAACTTGCTTGGCGTAGTCTTCGCTTTTTAGTTGCCAAATATCGGTGTTATTAAATTTAACCTCTCCCGCTGACGGCTGATTAAATCGATACAAGCAACGCAGTAAACTCGATTTTCCCGCACCATTAGGACCAATTAAGCCAACAAACTTGCCACGCTCAATACTCAAATTAATATGCTCAAGGATTAAGGTGTTACCCACTCGCCAAGAGACATTATTAACGGTTAGAAGTGCAGTTTTTTTAGCGGTTTGAGTGTGCAAAAAATTATCCTAGGCAGGGAAAACCCACACTCAGTACCACAAGTACCAAAAAGAAAATGAGTTAACCCGCTCGTTATATGAAGTTTTAAGGCACTTGTATCTGACTTACAGTAAAACTGATTACAGTTACGGGTATAGTTGAGGAGTTTCACCTCATTCCAAATGCTTGGCTATTATGCGCAGATAAGTAAATAATTTAAAGCAAAAAAAACCGCACTCAGCTGAGTGCGGTTAAAAGGGAGTGTTTTAACTAAGGTTTAGTTAAAACTTATATTCCATACCTAAACCTAGGTAATCTTGGTCAACGTTGTTGTCCATATCAAAACTTGAGTAAAAGCCAAACACCTTAAGATTTTTGTTTAGCTTGTGATCAACACCTACCGATACTGCACTTTTATCATCGCTGTCATCAAAATCCATTGTTTGATATTGCACTTTAAAAGTGTTGCTACCCATTAGGTAAGCTGCATTCACTAAGTAACCGTCAGCTTCAGCGCTACCGTCTACTTTTTCTTGTGTTTGGTACATTGCACCAAGTCTAAAGTCTTCAATTTTACCTTGAACTGTTGCACGTACTACGTCGTAACCATTTACTTCACTATCAGCAGCAACAGCAGCGTATACAGCGCTCTTTTTAAGGCCAGCATCACCATAAGTTAACGCCACTGAGTAACCATTTTTGGCATCTTTATCATCTTCTGCAATAAATGAAGCTAATACTTTAAAGCCTTCATATGAGTTTGAAGCGTAAGATACTGAGTTACCTAAGCGGTTTTCACCTTTAAACGTGTTTTTAATATCACCTTCAAGGTCATTAAATAAATCAAGTTTACCTTGCGCCTGCTTTAGCGCGGTATCGTTACGGCCTATTACTACCTGACCAAATGAACCTTTAAAACCTACATATTGATTACGCGCTGAAATATTATCTTTATCGCCTTTTGAGTCAGCGTCCGACACATCAACCTGAAACTCAAACTTATAAACAGCTTCTAAACCGTCTGAAATTTTTTCAGACCCCTTAAGTCCGAAACGAGATGCATTACTTTTAATTTCAGTAAACGACCCTTCTCCATCATCAGATGATTGAACGGTTACATTCGCTTTACCGTAAATGTCTACTTCTGCAAGCGCATTAAAAGATAAACCACTAAGTAAGGCTAGGCATAGGCTCGATTTTGCAAATTTCATGTTATTTCCTCGATAAACACAATAGACTAATTTTTAAAACAGCAGCAGTGTGTCACCGCTAAATGACAAAAATATTACAAAGGACATATTTTTGTCTTTTTAAGTTAATAAAACTGCATTAAATCTGAAATCAAAATAACATCTAAAATATACCGTCTAACGACTACTTACTTTGTTTCAGTAAACTCGGTGTCATTTGCGACAGCAAATTAACCAGAGTTTCTATTAACTCTTTCTGTTCGTTATCTCTATGATAGGCAACAAATACATCTCTTGACGTATTTTCTACCCCTTTTACATGAAAAAGTTCGCCTTTTTCTAAATGGTCTTTAACTAATACCTGTGGAATAAACGCACTGCCGCCACATTGCAGTATTAAATCAAGGGCTATACGTCCGGTACTGGTTCTAAAATAAGGCGGCGTTTTACCGGTAAACTGACGGGCGTGCCAAAGAGAAAACGTAGTTCCCCAATCAACATAAACATATTGATTATCAAAAAAGTTATCGCCTGTTGCGGTATCGTAGCCACTAACCGGAATAATAGGTAGTTCACAAATTCGTTCAACAACGAGTTCGTCTACTTTTGGTGGATCAAATAAAATGGCTAGATCAAGGGTGCGCTCTAATAGTAATCGAGTACTCTCTTGTTGTGCTTTTACCTCTGCCACCAAAGATACACCGGGCATAGCCGATACTATATTTGTAATACCAAACTGTAAAAACGCATCCCAAATATTAGGAGTCCCAGCCAAGCTGATTTGCTTATGCATATTATCTGCAAGTGCAACATCCACTTTGGCCCTTTGCATTCCAGTAATAATCATTTGTGCATGCGGCAACAAGCGCTCACCCGGAGCCGTTAGTTGAATATTATTGCGCTGGCGAATAAATAAATTTACGCCTAAGCCCTGCTCTAATTGACGAATTCGAAAACTCACTGCAGACTGCGTTATGTATAGGTTTTCTGCCGCTTTACCAAAATGGCGAGTACGCACCACTTCAACAAATGTTTTTAATAAATCTATGTCCAATTTTTTATCCTCACGATAAAAATTTTTTGTTTAAAAAAATAGCGATTATGACCCATACTCCAGCTAATAATTGGTATGAGGGTACAGCTATGAGCAATGATATTTCACTACTTCGTCAAGCATTTGTTAGTCAACGTCAGTTTTATGATGATCAAAACTTTCCACGCGGATTTAGCCGCAGCGGACACTTTACCTTGTTAGAGGCAAGTATTTTAGAACAGCACGGTGTTGTTTTAAAAAGTTTGTATAACAAAACAGTTGAGCCGCAAAACGAATATCAACAACAATTTGTAAATGCAATAAGTGGCATCATAGAGCCAAGTAACCCCATTGAGCGAGCATGGGTTAAATACTTAAAGCTAACAACCTGCAAAACAAAATTTCATACATTATTTGGTCGCTCAAAAATTTCAGGGCCAACACCAATCAGCCAAGATTATTATTCTGAGGCTGACAATCTATAAGTCATTACAATAGTTGCTTTTTGGCGTTTTAGCAGTTACAACTTGTATAAGCAAACACTTTTGCAAAATTTAAACAAGGCTGTTACGTGACGCACAGAATACTTATTATTGAAGACACCCCTACTATTGCGCGAGTGCAAAAGCATATCGCGCAAAAAGCGGGCTACGAGGTTGATATTGCTCAGTCGCTGGCTGAGACTAAAGAGCTGATAAGTAAACATGCTTATTTTTGCGCAGTGGTAGACTTTATATTACCTGATGCCCCACAAGGGGAAGCGGTTCCCTGCACCGTTGCAGCAGATATTCCTACCATAGTTATGACAGGCAATATCGATAATCAAACTCGCGATACCGTCGAAAAATACCCTATTATTGATTACATTATCAAAGGCAATAAACAAGCTTACGAATATTTAGAAAAGCAGCTTTATCGCCTACCTCGAAATAAGCAGGTAAAAGTACTGGTTGTTGATGATTCAGCTTCAACACGCCAATATATTTGTAATTTATTAACACGTCATAAATATCAAATCTTTCAAGCAGCCGATGGCCTAGAGGCGCTTAAAGAGCTTGAAAACACCCCTGACATCTCTGTGATCATTACCGATAAAGAAATGCCTAACATGGGCGGTATTGAGCTATGTAATGAAATTAGGCGCATTTATAGTAATGACGAAAAAGCTGTTATTGGTATCTCAGGCGCTACATCGTCTAATTTGTCTGCTTTATTTCTAAAAAATGGAGCAAACGATTATCTATATAAACCTTTTAACAGTGAAGAATTTTACTGCCGGTTGAGCCAAAACGTCGATATGCTAGAGCATATCGAAACTATAAAACGCCAAGCCAATACCGACTATTTAACTAAACTCCCTAATCGCCGTTACTTTTTTGAAGAGGCTAATAAGTCATTAAAGCAGTTTAAAAAAGCAAAAATGCCGGCACAGCTCGCCATGCTTGATATTGACCATTTTAAAGCGATTAACGATACCTATGGTCATGATGCCGGAGATGAAGTGCTTAAAGGGCTTGCGATATGCTTTAATAAATATTTTGAAAACCAATTGGTTGCCCGTTTAGGCGGAGAAGAATTTGCGGTATTTTTTACTGAGCTAACCGAACAGGAGGCGCTAAAACGACTAGAGAGCTTCAGGCTTTTTATTGAGCTTAACAGTCATGAATTCAGTCAAGCAAACATCAAGTTTACGCTGTCGATAGGCTTCAGCAACAGTAAAACCTATCAGATTGACGAGCTATTAAAACAAGCCGACTTAAAGCTCTACAAAGCCAAAGAGTCGGGTCGTAATAAAGTGGTTTAGTTTTTAAACCACACCAGAGGCTACAATGGCCGCTTTTCTGCGTTTTCGCGATTGATGGTATGAGTCCCAACTAAAAATAGCCAATGCGCTCCAAATACACGCAAAGGTAATTACGCGCTCAGCATCAAACACCTCACCATAAAATACCACCGCTAAAATAAACATTAGGCTAGGCCCTATATACTGAAAAAACCCTAACGTTGTATATTGCAAACGCTTAGCCGCGCCGGTAAAACACAGCAGTGGCAGCGTAGTTACTATGCCCGCGCTCACCAATAATGCATTAGTTAGCCAATCATTCGCTGGTAAATTTGACGTTTCAGTCGGTACCATTAGCCACCAATAGGTAAGCGCCACGGGTAACAATATTAATGCCTCAATTAAAATCCCAGGCAGAGCATCAACTTGTAGCTTTTTACGTAATAAGCCATATAGTGCGAAAGATGTCGCTAATGAAAACGCTACCACGGGGAATGAGCCAAAACTAATTAGCTGTAACAACACGCCTGTAAAAGCTAAAGCAACAGCAACACCTTGCAACTTACGTAATCGTTCGTTTAAAAACACCATACCAAGCAACACATTCAATAGAGGATTAATGTAGTAACCTAGGCTGGCATCCAACATGTGATTGTTATTGATGGCCCAAATAAACAATCCCCAGTTAAACCCTAGTAAGGTCGAGGTAACAACTAACATCAAAATAAGTTTAGGTTGGATTAAAATGCGTTTAATTTTATCCCAGTAGCTGAGCACACTCACCACCACAATAAGAAACACCACTGACCAAATAACACGGTGCATTAAAATTTCAAATGCTGACACATGTTGGATCATCTTAAAATAAATGGGTGCGAGGCCCCACATAAAAAAAGCGAGGCAGGCAAAAATAGCACCCTTTCGCTGCTCGGTATCAATCGACATAGTAACCACTTGGTGATTTAAAAGGCCGTCAGTTTAACCCCCTCTCACTTTTTAGCCAACTAAATACGTGCCCGTTCCAAAAGCAATTTGTACTGACTTCTCGTTGTGCAACTCCATTCGACACACGCATACTTTATTTCCTGAGCGAATCAGCTTAGCACTAGCAATAAATACCTCGCCTTTGCCTGGACGTAAATAGTCGGTGCGTAAATCTATTGTCCCCAGTGTGGCTAACTTTTTATGTACACTGGGTAAATCTGCATCGTCTAGTTTTCCTATAACGCTGGCGGCAGCAAGCATTCCACCCACATTATCAAGTACCGCCGAAATAACCCCACCATGGAGAATTTTTTGCGCAGGGTTGCCTATTAATACATCTTGCCAAGGAAAGGAGATTTTAGCTTGTTCAGTACTAAGTGACTCCACCGCTATTTTTAAAAACTGGTTAAAAGGCATATTATTTACAAACAATGCCCCAACTTGTTCAATCAACATTTCTTTATTCATTATTATTCTCTATGTTTAAGGTGGTACGATGAGTAAAGCACAACTTAAAGCTGTTGTAACCTCCTCGATTATCATTACCGATGTTTACACCAAATAATGAAAGCTAAAGACATACTGATAAAAAACCACTAAAATAGCGCCGATGAATACACTAACTCCCTCTCCAAATACGCTGGTGCGTAAACCTGAAACTGTACTCAAACAAGTGTTTGGTTACAGCGAATTTCGCGACGGTCAAAGTGCAGTAATCGATGCTGCGATTAACGGCCAAGACTCGTTAGTATTATTGCCTACCGGTGGTGGTAAATCGGTGTGTTACCAAATACCCGCACTAGTATTAGAGGGGGTAACCATTGTTATCTCTCCGCTCATTTCTTTAATGCAAGATCAAGTAACTCAGTTACAAGCTCTAGGCGTAAAAGCCGCTTATATAAATAACAGCTTAGCCCGTGAAGAACAGCAGTTAGTCTATCAGCAGTTGCATCAGGGGCTAATAAAATTACTTTATGTTGCCCCAGAGAAAGTACTACAAAGGGAATTTTTAGAGCGCTTATCGCATTTAAATGTCAGTTTGTTTGCTATTGATGAAGCACACTGTGTTTCTCATTGGGGACATGACTTTAGACCTCACTATTTTAGATTAAATGAATTAAAGCAACGCTTTACACATGTACCTATGATGGCACTCACTGCCACCGCTGATAAAGCCACCCGCTTTGATATTGTTGAGCAACTCAAGCTACAGCAGCCTTATATTCATACCGGCAGCTTTGACCGCCCTAATATTCGTTACACCATAGAAGAGAAATTTAAACCTATGGTGCAATTACTGCGCTATTTGAAAGAACAAAAAAATCAAAGTGGCATTATTTATTGCACCAGTCGAAAGCGGGTTGATGATATTGCTGAAAAGCTTGCCGATGCAGGCCTTAATGCGGCTGCTTATCATGCGGGAATGAGTAACGAACAGCGTCAATTTGTGCAAACTGGATTTGCCCGCGACGATATTCAAATTGTGGTTGCCACCGTTGCCTTTGGTATGGGAATTAACAAGCCTAACGTACGTTTTGTATTACATTACGACATTCCAAAAAGTATTGAAGCGTATTATCAGGAAACCGGTCGCGCTGGACGTGATGGACTCGCTGCAGAAGCCATTATGTATTTTGACCCCGCTGATATAGGTCGGGTTAGACGCTTTTTTGAAGATATTGACGATGAACAACGCCGTCGTGTAGAAGAGCAGCGTTTTAATGCCATGGCCAGTTTTGCCGAAGCGCAGACTTGCAGACGTCAAATATTATTAAACTACTTTAGTGAATACCAACGAGAGCCGTGCGGTAACTGCGATATTTGCTTAAATCCACCAAAAAGCTTTGATGGCACACTGGTGGCCCAACAAGCTCTTTCGTGTGTGTATCGGGCACAGCAACGATTTGGCTTAGGTTACATTGTAGAGTTATTACGCGGCGCAAATACCAGCCGCATTCGTGATAACAACCATCATGAACTCAGCACCTATGGCATAGGTAAAGATAAAAGCAGTGAGTTTTGGCTCAGTATTTTACGCCAACTTATTCACCAAGGGCTACTAAGCCAAGATATAACCCAAGGCGCATCACTACGGCTTACCGAAGCTGCACGCGCTATTTTAAAGAGTGAGTATGCGCTACAACTGGCTGAACCACGCCTACAAGCTAAGCACGTTTATCAGGATAAATTAGCGCAGTTTAATTACGATAAAAAGTTATTTGCTCGCCTACGTGCATTACGTAAAGAATTAGCCGATGCCGATGACGTACCCCCTTATGTAGTATTTAACGATAAAACGCTGGCCGAAATGGCGCAGCTTATGCCTACCAACGACAGTGAATTTTTAAAAGTGTCGGGGGTTGGTTTTACTAAATTAAACAAATATGGCGGTGAGTTTTTAACCGCAATTCGACATTATCTAGCAACGCAATAAGCCCCTTATGACCGAACTTGAATACGATCACACACATCAATGCATTATTGTTAAACCAACAGAGTTGCCGCACGATGAAGACTTTGAGTTATGGGGAACGTTTTTTTTGCACAGCGATGAAATTAGCATTAGTGAATTTGCAGCTGGGGCTGATCGTCACCAACTGCGTTTTAACTATGCTAACCACACTTTTAATTTAAATTTTGAGCATTACAGTCAAAGTGTGTGGATTAACGGCGAAGGTCAAGATGCCGACAACCTATTGGCAGCGTTAACATTTTATTTAAGCTAAGGCCACGTCTATTTATCGCTAATACCTTATAATTGCTATAAAAAATAAACTAAATTGGCACTTTTACTTACATATTAATAACAATGATGTAAGCTAAGAGTAAGTGTTTTATTTTGCAAAATAGCGCTAAAGAGGGTCAATGCTAAATAGAAAATGGATTGCACGTAGTTGTTTTAGCCTTTCTATTTTGAGTATGTTTATGCTCAGCGTTTGCGCGCAAGAAACGCCACTAGCCCAAAGCTGCCAAAATGACGATTCATTGAAAACTTCTGAAATTAACTTGCGTCGACAAATCGAGTCTCAACCTCCATCGCTTACGATAAATAGTAACGCTAAAATTGCCTCAATTAATCTTAAACAACTTAATGTTTTTAATACCGAACTCGAAGCTGAAAACAACGCACTGTTTCGCTTTGCTAATCGTGCACATATACAAACTGAGCCTGAGGTTATTAAAAGCATTTTATTGTTTAAAGCGGGTGATACTTTTAATCAAAAAACCTTGGCTGAATCTGAGCGGCTACTGCGTAAACAAAACTATTTATATGACGCACAAATTGTTGCCAACGAAAACTGCGATGGCGATATTGATGTAACCGTGGTGACTCGCGATTTGTGGACTTTGCTACCCGAGCTTAGCTTTAGCCGCAGTGGTGGCGAAAATAAATCAAGTATCGGCTTTCGCGAGTCTAACTTATTTGGTTGGGGCAAACGATTATCGTTTGCTCGCAAAACCGACAGTGATCGTAATGGCTATTTATTTGTTTACGATGATCCAAATATCCTATCAACACGCTACAGAGGTCGTATAGAGTATGCCGATAACAGTGACGGTAAAAGCCACTTAGTTGAGCTAACTTATCCGTTTTACGCCATCGATACACCTTACAGTTATGGTGCCTTGAGTTACTCGACCCAGCGAGAAGAGGCGCTCTATCTCAGGGGCGATAAATTTAGTGAGTTTGAACAGACCACCGATCTAAATCAGGTATTTTTTGGTCACTCTAAAGCCCTTAGCCATAACTGGACACAGCGCTTGAGCCTAGGTTATATCGATGAGCAACAAACATTTAAAAGCATAGATGAAACCACTGTGCCGCTAGCTGAAAATAGGCAGCTTAGTTATCCTTATGTAAGCGGCCACTGGTTTGAAGATTACTTTATAAAGGTGCGTAACTTTGACAGTATTTACCGTACCGAGGATTTAAATTTAGGTTGGAATATAAAAGCTACGCTGGGTTATTCTGATGAATCAATTAGTAACGACGATAGCCGCGCTATTTACTCGTTTAACTTTAACAAAGCACATTTTAGTGGTGATAATACGCTATGGCGGTTTCACGCAGATATTCAAGGTTATTGGAATAAAGAACAAAAACAGCTTGAAAACTTAATCACCACCAGCCAAATTCAATATTATTTAAATACCAGTATTGATCAGTCTTGGTATGTAAAAGCCAGGCTACAATACGCAAAAAACCTCACCAACGATAAGCAGCTCACTCTCGGGGGCGAAACAGGTTTACGCGGTTACCCTATTGAGTTTCAACATGGCGATCGGAGTTTTTTAGTCAGCTTAGAAAAGCGCTACTATTGGGAGTATGACTTACTACAACTGTTTAAAGTGGGAGGCGCAGCCTTTCTAGATGTAGGTCGCGCATGGTATAACAATGACTCGAATACCCTGTATCAAGTTGAAAACACACCTGTACTTAAAAATGTTGGACTCGGTTTACGCCTTGCGCCAAGTCGCGCCAACGCGGGTACTATGATCCACCTTGATATTGCCGCGCCACTAAATAAATATAACGATGTTGACTCGGTACAATGGCTACTGAGCGTTAAAAATTCTTTTTAAATCACTACTGCGCACAAAGCTAACACGTTACACTTTGCGCCTATCATTATTGTGAGAATACGTTTTGGAATTAATCTCTCTTTTAGAGCTTGTGAGCACACAATATAAGTTAATCGTAACTGTAATTGCGCTGTTGAGTTTTCCGTTACTGTTAAAGCTAACTAAAAAATTACTCGAAAAAGCCATTAGAGGTAAAATCGACTTACACAGAAAATACCGAGCAGAGTTACTATTAAAAATAATACTCGCCTTTGTTATGTTGTGTTTAGTATTAGTTTTTTGGGGAATAGAGCTGCGTGGTTTATTAGTATTAGGTTCTTCCTTATTTGCCATGTTAGGCGTTGCGCTGTTTGCTGCTTGGTCTCTATTGAGCAACTTAACCGCGTTTTTATTGATGTTTATTCAAAATGACTGCCGTGTAGGCTATTGGGTTAGAATCGTGGATGGTGCCAATGCCATTGAAGGACGCATTATTGAAATGGGGCTGATGAATGTATTACTAGAACACGTTGATGGGCATAGGGTGATTTATCCAAATAACTTATTTGTTACCCGCCCAGTGTTAGTTCTCAATACAGAGCCAAAACCAACAAAGGCGCCTAAAATTAAACGTATTATTGGCCCAAAACCACGTAATTAAATAACAATTAAAAAAGCCGCTTAAGCGGCTTTTTTAATTTTTTACCAGTGAAGTTAATTATTCAGCTCAGCCGTTTTCAGTTCATCATCTAAGTCATTTATCTCATCAATAAACGTTTCTAGCTGCTGCTCTACCAGGCTATTTGCATGTGCAAAATAAGCAATGTGGAATACGGCATCGCCTTCATTTACTAGAGGCATGGTTTGCTGACCAATAATAATACCGCTACGTGGAGCGAGTAATTCAAGCTCAGAGTCGCCAAGTGGGCTACTTATATACGCCAGTATTTGCCCCTTTGTGACACGTTCACCTAACGATACTTGCGCTCTTACTATGCCGTCAACCTCAGCACGTACCCAACTTGTTGAACCAGCAATAATCGGCTCAGGTAGTTTTTTTGGTCGTTTACCGCGCATCATTTTTAAATGGCGCATAACATAATCAACCCCTTGTACTCCCGCAGCAATCGCAATCGGGTCAAAGCGCAGCGCCTCACCGGCTTCGTAGGTAATAACGGGTATGCCCAAATTAGCCGCTTCACTACGTAGTGAACCATTGCGCAGTGATGCGTTAATTACAGCTGGTGTGCCAAAGGCCTTAGCCATTTGCGCTGTAGCTTCATCGGCTAAATTAGCACGTATTTGCGGTAAGTTAGTACGGTGAATCGCCCCCGTATGTAAATCTATAATATGCGTACAGTGCACAGCAACTTGGTTAAAAAACATATACGCCATACGACCTGCTAACGAGCCACGTTCAGAACCTGGAAAGCTTCGGTTCATATCACGACGGTCAGGCAAGTAACGCGACTTATGAATAAAACCAAATACATTCACAATCGGCACCGCTATTAATGTGCCTCGTAGCTGGCTAGGGTCGATTTTAGCCAGTAGCTGGCGCACTACTTCAACTCCATTTAGCTCATCGCCATGTATTGCCGCACATACCATCAATACAGGGCCTTCCATTACACCATTGACCACTTCAATAGGAATATTAAGCGGTGAATGGGTATAAAGCTTTGCAGCTTCCAGCGCCAGTGATTTTCGCTCACCCACGCCAATACTTTCACCTAATAAGGTAAAAGGACTGTTAATTTTAACCTTTGCCACGTGTTGCTGTTCCTTTCACTGAGGCCGTTTTTTCGATGAAATCAATCACCATACCCGCGATATCTTTACCTGTTGCCACTTCAATTCCCTCAAGGCCTGGCGATGAGTTTACTTCCATAACCAAAGGACCACGAGATGAGCGAAGTAGGTCAACGCCAGCAACGTTTAAGCCCATTGCTTTTGCCGCTGCAACCGCTGTTTTACGCTCTTCTGGGGTAATACGCACCAGTGTAGCACTACCACCACGATGAAGATTAGAGCGGAACTCGCCTTCTTGCGCTTGGCGTTTCATTGCTGCAATCACTTTATCACCCAGTACAAAACAACGAATGTCTGCACCGCCAGCTTCTTTAATATACTCTTGCACCATGATATTGGCTTTTAAGCCCATAAATGCTTCAATCACACTTTCAGCTGCTTTACGTGTTTCAGCCAATACCACACCAATACCTTGAGTACCTTCCAGTAATTTAATAACAACCGGTGCACCGCCTACCATTTCTAATAAATCTTTTACGTCATCCGGCTTGCTGGCAAAGCCTGTGACCGGCATACCTACACCTTTACGTGATAGTAATTGCAAAGAACGTAATTTATCGCGAGAGCGAGAAATAGCCACAGATTCATTAACAGGGAACACTCCCATCATTTCAAATTGGCGTAATACAGCACAACCATAAAATGTAACCGATGCACCAATACGTGGCACGATAGCATCGAAATCTTTTAGATTTTCACCACGATAATGAATTTCAGGTTGCTCTGAGTTTATGTTCATATAAGAGCGTAACGCATCAATAACTTTCACTTCATGTCCGCGCGCCTCAGCAGCTTCAATTAAACGACGCGTTGAATATAATTTTTTGTTACGAGATAAAATACCAATTTTCATAGTTAAAACCTTAACTAAATTATGTTGAGTAAGCACATGTAAGTGTATTTACTACTCAACGAATCCTTATAATAAGTGTGATAAAGCCGGATCAACGACTATACGATTTTCCATTGCTGTGCGCCCTAACAACATTCTAAACTTCATTGACGCACGACTTGTTAATGTAATTTCTATTGGCCAACTAAATTCGCCTGCATGCAATGTAGTTTCAATAAAGTAACGCAATTCTTTTTGGCCACTAGAGCTGGTAACGTACTTCATTTTTTTAACTTTGGCATTGCAGGTAATTTGCGTTTGCTCGTCTTCTTGCAATGGTTGGGCTGTAAATTTAACCCACTTTTCGCCATCTACTTCGTACTCTTCAATATTAATTGCATGAATACAGGAAGTACGCGCACCAGTATCTATTTTTGCTTTAATTTGCTCGATACCTAGCTCGGGTAAACTTAACCACTCACGCCAACCAACTGTTATTTTTGTCGTCATAAATGCGCCCTTAGTAAAAAAGTGTTTTATACGCTACCGCTAATAAAACACCAGCAAAATAAATTCATCCACTCGATAAGTCGATTTGATTGATCTTTTAAGTTTACTCGGTTAACAATGCCCTCTAATGTGTACACTTAACCATAGGCTAAAAAATAACTTTTTGTTGCTTAACTCTTCAAAGTAAAGCTAAGTTAAATACACTACAGTAAAACTGTATTAAAAACATACTATTTATGAGAAATTATTATGATTAACGGCTTACTTCATGCGCTTATTCTTGATGAACAAGGCGGCGCTCGCCCAATAGAAAACAGTAAACAATTACATCAATGGCAACCTACTGATGGAAAACTGTGGGTACATATGGATTACAGTCAAAAAGAAGCCGTTGATTGGTTAAAAAACTGCGGCCAATTAAACGACTACGAACTTGAATCACTTACCGCAGATGAAACACGCCCTCGTATTACTCCTACAATGAATGGCCATATGCTGTTTTTACGTGGAATCAATTTAAATCCAGCGCAAAGCCCTGAAGACATGGTGTCTATTCGCTTATTTATTAATAAAGATGTGGTGATCACTACCCGTAAGCGCCGATTATTGTCAGTGCAAGATATTTTAACCTCGTTGAATAATAATGAGGGGCCTAGCAGTATTTCTGAACTAGTGTGTAGCTTAGCGCAAAAGTTAACTTCACGTATGCAAACGGTAATAGATGAACTAGATGAAAGCTTAGATGAGTTTGAAGAAGAAATTGATGAGCCTAGTAAAAAGTTTGATAACCAGGGCTTGTCGCAACTTCGCCGTCAAACAATCGCGCTAAAACGGTACTTAAAACCACAAAAGGAAGCGCTCAGCAACATGGTTAATAATCATTACTCGTGGCTGTTTGACGATGATAAAGCCAAGCTAAATGAAACCACCAATTTACTTATTCGCTATTTAGAAGAGCTCGATAGCTCAATAGAGCGTGCACTCGTTATTCAGCAAACCATTACTAACCAAGTGTCTGAGCAATTAAATCAGCGTATGTATGTGATGTCGGTGGTGGCTGCTTTATTTTTACCACTAGGATTTTTGACTGGGTTATTGGGGGTCAATGTTGGCGGTATTCCTGGCACAGACAGCCCCTATGCATTTACTGCATTTGTGGTGTTTTTGGTTGTTTTGACTGGTGGGATTGGTATTTACTTTAAAAATAAAAAGTGGCTGTAATTACAACGCAGATCTAACAGCACAAAAAAGGCGAACATAATTGTTCGCCTTTTGCATTGGTAACCCTTACTCTTGAAAGTAAGTGCCCCAACCGTCGTATTCTACGTCGCATTCAACAGCAAGTTGTGCAAGCTTATCAACGTCTTCCATTATAACGTCAACATCTAATTCGGCTTCAACAACAATGTCAAAACTCCAAATCTTTTCGCCGTCTTCAAGCTCAAGTTCTGCTGGCTCTTCTACATCGTAACCTAGTTTAAACGCAGCAAGTGCAGCTTGTTCTAACTTAGTAAAATCTTCACATACAAAGTGGTGTTCTACTTCATAAAGAATTTCCGGATCGGAACCATCTTCAAGTAATGAAGTTACGATGTCTTCACTTATTTCACGCCAGTTTTCCATTATTTCTCTCTCACTTGAGCATCTAATTCTGTTATTTTAGCAGCCATAATGCTGTGCACACTTTTAGCGTGCTCACGGGCACTGATACTGTTATCAAGTGCTATGGGGGCTAACATTTCAATGTAAATTGTACCATTATCCCAGCGATTTAGTTTAATGGTTTTATCGGTTGTGTTCATACATACTGGCACAACAGGTACCTCTGCACTCATTGCTGTATGAAACGCACCGGTTTTAAAAGGGAGTAAACCACGACCATAACTACGCGTCCCCTCAGGGAACATCCACACCGATAAGCCTTTTTGTTTTATTTTAGCCGCTGCTTTAGAAATAGTGCCTGCCGCTTTAGAGCGATTTGCTCTGTCGATTAAAATATTACCCGACAACCAATAAAGCTGACCAAAAAATGGGATCCACTTCAGACTTTTTTTGCCAACACTCACACAATTTTTTGGCACCATGGCTGGAACAGTAAATAAATCATAGCTATTTTGGTGATTCGCTACATACACAGCAGGCCCCACCTTAAGCGCATCGGGATGATATTTTAGTTCTAATTTAACCCCAAGCATTTTAGCCATTGAACCAAACCAACTTGCAATAACGTGCACATTATTAGGATGAAATGGTCTAAATATTGATAATAACAAACCAAAAAAACAACTTAACAATATAAACAACAGCATTATTAAAATACGTATAACAGCTAGCAAATGCGCCTCTCCAATATAACCACAATCATGTATTGCTCTATTATAACGTTATTTTGTTGCGTAGACGAGAAAATAGCGCACAAGCGTGCGCTGAAATAAAACAGTCATAAAAAAACGGCTTACCTAGGTAAGCCGTTTTCTAATTTGATCTTAGGATTAACTTGGCTCTGCGTCTGAGCTTGGTTCATCTACTTGCTGCGGTGTTAACTCTACCACAGCTTCATCAACGCGCTGTAAGCCACGAGGTAACTTATTCCCCCTGCGCCCTCGCTCACCATGATAGTGCTCAAGGTCGCTTGGTTTAAGGGTCAGCTTACGTTTACCTGCATGCAGCGTAACACTACTGCCTTGTGGTACAACAGCTAATACTTTTACAAACTCTTCGCGGGCTTGCACTTTCGCACCCGGAATAGAAATAATTTTATTGCCCTTACCCTTACCTAGCTTAGGGAGGTCTCGCAGTGGGAATAACAACATCCGCCCTTCGTTAGAAATCGCCATACAGTAGTCAGTAGCCACGTCGTTAACGCGAATTGGCGAAAGTAACACACCACCTTTTGGCACACTCACTAACGCTTTACCGTTTTTGTTTTTACTCACTAAATCTTTAAAGTCAGTAATAAAGCCATAACCAGCGTCGGAGGCCATTAACAACACTTGAGCGTCTTCACCCATAACTACATGCTCAAAGCTGGCGCCCGAGGTTAAGTTAAAGCGCCCTGTCATTGGCTCGCCTTGGCTTCGCGCTGAAGGAAGACTATGAGCATCAGTAGCAAATGCACGCCCTGCTGAATCTAAAAATACCGCTGGTTGATTACTTTTACCTCTCGCTGATGCTCTATAGCCATCACCAGCGCGGTAATTTAATCCTTCCACATCTAAGTCATGACCCTTACCAACCCGTGCCCAGCCTTTATCTGATAACACCACGGTTACTGACTCTGATGGTATTAAATCTTTTTCGCTTAGTGCTTTAGCTTCTACACGCTCAATCACAGGCGAGCGGCGATCATCACCATACATTTCTGCAGCTTCTTGAATTTCTTTTTTCAATAAGGTCGACATGCGACGGTCTGAGCCCAGTGTTTGCTCTAATTTGTCACGCTCTTTCGCCAATTCATCTTGCTCACCACGAATTTTAAACTCTTCAAGTTTTGCCAAATGGCGAAGTTTTAATTCTAAAATGGCTTCTGCTTGAATATCTGTTAAATCAAAGCGCTCCATCAATATTGGTTTGGGCTTATCTTCAGAGCGGATGATTTCTATAACTTCATCAATATTTAAAAAGGCAGCTAGTAAACCTTCTAAAATATGTAATCGTGCCAGCACTTTATCAAGTCGATATTGCAAGCGACGACGTACCGTTTCGCGTCTAAAGGTTAACCACTCTGTTAAAATACTCCGTAAATCTTTAACCTGTGGACGGCCATCTAAGCCGAGCATATTTAAATTTACGCGGTAATTTTTTTCAAGATCGGTGGTGGCAAATAAGTGTGCCATTAATGGCTCAGCTTTAATTCGGTTTGAACGCGGCACAATCACAATGCGGGTCGGATTTTCATGATCAGATTCATCACGTAAATCGGCTACCATTGGCAACTTTTTAGCATTCATTTGCGCTGCAATTTGCTCAAGTACTTTTGCACCCGAACATTGATGCGGTAACGCAGTAATAACTATATCGCCTTGCTCTTCACAATACACAGCGCGCATTTTAATTGAGCCACGGCCAGTTTTATAAATTTTGTGAATATCAGCTTTTGGCGTAATTATTTCAGCATCAGTTGGGTAATCTGGCGCATGTACTAAATCCAGTAACTCTTCGAGCTCTGTTTTTGGTTTATCAAGTAATAAACAACAGGCACTGGCTACTTCACGCACATTATGCGGCGGTATATCGGTTGCCATACCTACCGCAATACCGGTGACACCATTAAGTAATATATGCGGTAAGCGCGATGGCAATACTAAAGGCTCATCCATGGTGCCGTCGAAGTTTGGCGTCCAATCAACGGTCCCTTGGCCTAACTCTTTAAGTAATACTTCAGAGAATTTAGATAAACGCGCTTCAGTATAACGCATTGCCGCAAACGACTTAGGATCGTCAGCTGCACCCCAGTTACCCTGACCATCAACTAACGGGTAGCGATAAGAAAACGGCTGCGCCATAAGTACCATGGCTTCATAACAGGCACTATCACCATGAGGATGGTATTTACCTAATACATCACCCACGGTACGGGCTGATTTTTTGTATTTAGCACTTGCCGATAACCCCAGTTCACTCATCGCATAAATAATACGGCGCTGAACGGGTTTTAAGCCGTCACCAACGTGCGGTAAGGCACGATCCATGATCACGTACATTGAATAATTTAAATAGGCGTCTTCGGTAAAACGCCCCATTGTTTGCTGTTCAATTCCTTGCATTAGCAAGGTATCTGTATCACTCATTAAAGCTTACCTAGTTTTTCTTATAGCTTACGCGGTAAATTACGTTAGCGTAATCATCGCTTACCAATAGACTGCCATCATTTAATTGTGCAAATGCAACAGGGCGTCCAAATGTCGTTTCGTCTTGCATAAAGCCGGTGATCAGTGGCGTATATTTAGTTACTTTGGCATTTTCTATGGTTGCCACAGCCACTTTATAACCAACCTTTTCAGAGCGATTCCATGAACCATGCTCAGCAACAAATAACTGTTGTTTGTAGCTATTTGGGAACTGTTTGCCGGTATAAAAATGAATACCCAATGGCGCAACATGCGCCCCCAATGCCAATGCAGGTTGAGTGTAATCAGCAATATTTTTGCCTTCACCAAACTCAGGATCAACAATAACGCCACCATGCACGTATGGAAAACCAAAGTGCTCTTCTTCCTTAGTAATGCGGTTTAGCTCATCAGGTGGAATATCATCCCCCATCATGTCGCGGCCGTTATCGCTAAACCATAGCATTTGCGTACTAGGATGAAAGTCAAAACCCACCGTATTACGTACACCTTTGGCTAAAGTCGTTATTTCTTTGGTATCGGTATTTAACGAAAAAATACGGCCAAAGCGAGCATCTTCCTCACAAATATTACACGGTACGCCCACGGGAATTATCAGCTCGCCATTTGGTGCAAAGCGCAAAAACTTCCAACCATGGTGACGCTCTGACGGTAAATCGCTATAAAACACTTCATACTCAGGATTTTTGAGGTGTTTATCGATATTTTTAAAACGGATAATCCGGTGCACTTCACCAACATATAAGTCACCGCCTTTAATTGCTAAACCCGAGGGCATATTTAATCCCTCTGCAATCACTATTTTTTTATCTGCCACGCCATCGCTGTTATGGTCAATCAGTGCATACACATTGCCCGCTTTACGAGACCCTGCATACACAATACCTCGGCTTGATACTGCAATTTGCCGTGCATTTTCAACATCATCAGCAAATAAGCTGATTTCAAAACCTGGTGCAGCGGTCAGCTTGTCGAGTATATTTTTCGCCATCACTGGCGATGATATTAAGCCCAGTAACAACAGTGTGCTAAATAATTTATTCATTTGCCTCTCCTGTTTTAAAGCCCAAAGGCTTATTAAACTTGTGCCTTATTACCATGATCCTCTAGCCATTGACGGCGATCTGATGAGCGCTTTTTAGCGAGTAGCATATCCATCATTTCCATTGTTTGCTGCTCCTCATCAAGAGTGAGTTGCACTAAACGACGAGTATTAGGGTCCATAGTTGTTTCACGCAATTGTAGCGGGTTCATTTCACCCAAACCTTTAAAGCGTTGTACGTTTACTTTGCCACGTTTTTTTTCTGCTTCTATGCGCGCTAAAATACCGGTTTTTTCATCTTCATCCAGCGCGTAGTAAACATCTTTACCAATATCAATTCTAAATAACGGTGGCATAGCAACATACACATGGCCAGTTTTAACTAATTGTGGGAAATGGCGTACAAATAAGGCACACAGTAAGGTGGCAATATGCAGTCCATCGGAGTCAGCATCCGCTAATATACATATTTTATTGTAACGTAGTCCCGACATATCGGTTGAGTCAGGGTCAATACCTAGCGCGACTGAAATATCGTGCACCTCTTGAGAGGCCAAAATTTGCCCTGATTCAACTTCCCAAGTATTTAAAATTTTACCTCTTAGCGGCATAATTGCTTGGAACTCACGATCTCGCGCTTGTTTAGCTGAACCGCCTGCTGAGTCACCCTCTACTAAAAATAATTCCGTGCGGTCATTATCAGCAGCACTACAATCGGTCAGTTTGCCTGGTAATGCTGGGCCTGATGTAACTCGCTTACGTACTACTTTTTTAGCCGCACGTAAGCGACGCTGTGCATTTGAAATACATAGTTCAGAAAGTAGCTCTGCGGTGTCAGTGTGCTCATTTAGCCATAAGCTAAAGGCATCTTTTACTACACCCGATACAAACGCAGCACATGAACGTGATGAGAGTTTTTCTTTGGTTTGCCCTGCAAATTGTGGGTCTTGCATTTTAACCGACAACACATAACTACAACGTTCCCAAATATCATCTGGGGTGAGCTTTACGCCACGTGGTAATAAATTTCTAAACTCACAAAATTCACGCATCGCCTCTAAAAGCCCTTGGCGCAGACCATTTACATGGGTGCCCCCTTGCGCGGTAGGAATTAAGTTTACATAACTTTCGGCTATCGACTCACCACCTTCAGGCATCCATACTACCGCCCAATCAGCGCCTTCAATAGAACTTGAAAACTCACCCACAAATGGGTCTTTAGGTAGTATTTCGTAACCTTTAACGGCTTCAATTAAGTAATCTTTTAAGCCTGTTTCATAAAACCATTCTTGGGTTTCTTTCGTTTGTTTATTTACAAACTTAATACGCAAACCTGGGCATAAAACCGCTTTAGCTTTTAATAAGTGATTAAGCTTAGTCAAAGAAAAATTAGCAGAGTCAAAATAGCTGGTATCTGGCCAAAAACGTACCGTAGTACCAGTGTTGCGTTTACCCACTGAGCCAATAACATTTAAATCTTCAACTTTATCGCCATGCTCAAAAGCCATTCTAAATTGCTGCGCATCACGGCGAACCGTTACTTCCACGCGGGTAGATAGCGCATTAACAACCGAGATACCTACGCCATGCAAGCCACCAGAGAATTGATAGTTTTTGTTTGAAAACTTACCGCCGGCATGCAGCTTAGTAAATATTAACTCAACTCCTGGAATACCTTCTTCTGGGTGAATGTCAATTGGCATACCTCGGCCATCGTCACTCACCTCAAGCGAATTATCTTCATGTAAAATGACATCAATACGTGTTGCGTGCCCAGCCATTGCCTCATCAACACTGTTATCAATAACCTCTTGGCCTAAATGGTTTGGCCTTGTGGTATCTGTATACATGCCTGGGCGGCGTTTTACCGGCTCTAATCCATTAAGTACTTCAATGGCTTCGGCGTTATAATTTTGTTGAGTCATAGTTTTTATCTTTATATACGCTAATATCTGATTTTAAGAAAATCGACAATGCTTGAAAAAGCTCGCTCAAAGCCATTAAAGCTATGATCGCCGCCAAATTCAATTAACTGTTTACATTGTGAGTAATACTTTATTGCGTGCTGAAAATTTAACACTTCATCCCCTGTTTGCTGTAATAAGTACATCAGTTCAGGGTGTTTTAACTCTGTCACCGTTAATGCTTTTAACGCATCTATATGACGAGATTGTAATTGGTAATTATAATCTTGATACGGATTATAATTAGGCCCAAGTATAGGCTCTAATAATGTATATGGGGCAACGGCAGGATTAATTACCACCGCAGGAATTTGATAACGCTGCGATAAATACGTGGCAAAAAAACCACCTAGCGAGCTGCCCAATAATACGGTATTCGGTGTTAATAGTTGTTCAAGCGCTATAATAGCCTCTACAGGCTCATGATTTAAACGCGGCACACAATAATCAACATCATAGTGTGCCATAAGCTCACCAAAGCGCACAGCTTTATATGATTTTTCAGAGCTATTAAAACCGTGAATATAAATTACCCGTTTAACCATACCACGTCCGAGTGTATGTGCAGCTGTTGTTGCTCAGCATTTAAATACAGCATGCGATAAGCTGACCCTTTATTTTCTTGCTGCCAAGTCTCACTGTGTTTACTAAACTGCACGCAACTTGCAGGAGTGGCGTACACATTAAGCCCTCTAAACTGCTGTTGGTAGTCATTGTGAACATGCCCATGAAACAGCGCATCAACGCGGCCATTATTAACTAATAAATTTAATAGTTGCGGCCCATTTTCTAGCATATGTTTATCTAGGTAGCCATTAATAGGCAATGGGTTGTGATGACAAAATGCAATGTGGCGATTGCTTGAATTAACTAAGCACGCCATAATTTCATCCAAATGTGTGGCGCTAACCCACCCTGCTGGTGTATCACCTTTAGAGTTAATTAATATTAGCTCAATTCCTTGTGCCACTATGTGTTTAGCGTGTTGTATTTGTCCACCACTAATTAAATTAAGCTGTTCAATCTCATCATGGTTACCAGGCACCCAAAATACGGGGCAATCAACGTCACTATTATGAATAAGTTCTGCAAATAATAAATACGAATTAAAGCTGTGATCTTGCGTTAGGTCACCACCAAATATCAACGCATCAGGCTGCTGCTTTGCTATATCGGCCAATGCTTTAACAAAATGTTCAGCGGTATTAACGCCAAAGTATTCAGCATCTTTATCACTAAAAAGGTGGCAATCAGTTAGGTGTGCAATTCGAAGCGTAGTTTGTTCAAAATAATAAGTGTCATCAAACCAAGCCATTATTTACATCCCAATTAAGTGTTGATTGACCTCTTTCAACACACGCTACCAACCAGTCATACAAAAAAGCATTTAACTGATATTTTTCATCTTTTTGATGCATTTTTGGGTTAGGGTAACCATAAGAAGGCTTAATTCGTTGGTGGTAGTCATGATGAACAATTTCAGCCACCTTCGCATCATTGTACAAACGTACCGTTAAATACAGCGGTGCAATGCCAACGAGCATGCCATTTAACTGTTTAATAGACACATCGAGTGTGTATTTGGCACTATCATCTATGTGAATTGCAAATTCACTGTGGCCTAATTTAATTTCTCTTACATTGCCAATCACTCGATCATGAGGCAGTAATTTTAAAAGGCGTACGTAATTGTGCTCACAAAGCGTTAAATACTTTGGAAGGCTTTGAATGTACCGATTAGTGGTTAAAATTGCTGTCAAAATACCGCCATTACTATTAAAAATTAAAAACTATGCCCACTTTTTACGTATCTTATCGCGATTTAGCGCTAACCATTGCAAGCTAATTACGGTAGCGGCATTATCTATTTCACCACTATTAAGTCGCTGCTGTGCTTCGTCTACGTGCATAATATGGGTTTTAATATCTTCACCTTCGGTTTCTAACCCATAAATGCCAGTACTCATTTGGCTTAAATCGGCGTGAGCTAAATATAAGAACAAACGCTCTGTAGTACCGCCGGGGCTTGAAAGGTAAGACAGCATAAACTCAAGTTCTGTTAAATTAAGCCCTGCTTCTTCAAACGCTTCTTTTTTAACAACCGCTTCGTAATCTTCACTGTCATCGGTCATACCCGCTATACATTCTAACAGCCAAGGCGTATGTTTGCTTTTAATTGCGCCAATTCGAATTTGTTCTATGAGCAATACTTGCTCAGTCACTGGATCATAAGGTAATACCGCGACCGCATCGCCACGCTCTAAAATTTCTCGACGAATAACCTCAGACTCTCCACCTGCAAACAAGGCATGCTGAAATTGATAAAGGTTTATTTTAAAAAACCCCTTATACAAATTTTCAACCGGTTTTAATCTCACATCATCATGGGTAAATTGAGTACGACTTTTATTCGCCATGTTTTTTATTTCCTTTTTGAAAGCGTAGATACATCAACGCCTTGATTGCAAGCCCCATTAAAACGCTAAATTGAGCGAATGAGGCGTGTTAGGTATATATTCTGTTACACTTGAGAACGTTGTTTTACTAATTTTTTTTTTAGTTATTAAGTAAAACAGGTTAACATGCCTGTAGTACAAAAATTGTCTAAGGACCGAACATCACATGAAAAAGAACATCCTTGCAGCACTGGTTAGTTTATCATGCGCATTGGGCTCAACCGTAGCCAATGCTGAAGATTTACTTCAAGTTTTTGAAATCGCAACAGCCAACGATCCTACCGTTTTAAAAGCAAAAGCCCAAGCTGATGCTCAATCATACCAAAGCGATCGCGCTATGAGCGCATTATTACCGCAAATTGGTTTGACTATGGGTTATACAAAGTCTGACTCAACTTCCTTCAGACAATCTGAAGATTTATCTTCTATTAATAAAATTAATTCTGAAAGCGACGAGTTTTCTCGTGGTATTAGCTTAAGCCAAACGTTATTTGATTTAGGCGCATGGAATTCATTAGGTATAGCCGACAAACAAGCACTTCAAGCAAGCGGCCAATACGACTTTGCCAAGCAAAACCTAATTGTTCGTGTTGCTGAGGGTTATTTTAACGTACTTAGCGCTATTGATAACCTTGAATTTGTACAAGCTGAAAAACGTGCCATTGAGCGCCAACTTGAACAAACTAAACAGCGTTACGCTGTAGGTTTAACAGCTATTACCGATGTACATGAAGCACAAGCACAATTTGATAACTCAGTAGCGCAAGAGATCATTGCTAATAATGCGGTAGAAACAGCCCGTGAGCAGCTACGTGAGATCACTGGTAAGTATCACGCAAAACTTGATATGTTAAACACCAAAACGTTTTCTACTGTTAAGCCAAGTACGCCTGCAACTGATTTAGTTAAAATAGCTAAAGACAAAAATTTGAATCTGCAGGTATCAAAAATCACGGTTGATATAGCTAAAGAACAAATTGAACTCGCAAAAGCAGGTCATTATCCAAAACTAACGTTAAATGCTAGCTACGGCGACTCATTGACAGATAGCGAGTCAAATGGCGTTAGTTTTGACGATCAACCTCGTTCAGATTCTAGCTCTATTGGACTAAACTTTAGCGTACCACTTTACTCAGGTGGCGCAACGGTTGCTGCAACAGATCAAGCACGTGCATTTTACGTTGCTGCTAGCCAAGATTTTGAAACCGATTATCGTGCAGTAACTCGCTCTGTAATTACTTCTTACAATCAAGTGGTATCTGACATTGCGACATTCAAAGCGCTTGAGCAAGCGGTTATCTCAGCAGAAAGCGCATTAAAAGCCACTGAAGCGGGTTTTGAAGTAGGTACACGTACAATCGTTGATGTACTGATCAGTACGCAAAACTTGTACAATGCAAAGCGTAATCTTGCTGATGTGCGTTATCGTTATGTTGTATCAACGCTTCGCTTAAAACAAGCGACAGGAACATTAAGCCGTGAAGATTTAGTGGGTATAAACCAAGGTTTAAATACTGTTAACTAAGCAGACGACTTCATTATAAATAATCACTAAAGCCAGCTTTTTGCTGGCTTTTTGTATTTTTTAACACATAGCGTTAAACTAGGGTCTGTTGACCTTTCAAGGTTAAATTTGCAGCAGCCTGTTTGGTATTAAGGCAAGGCAGAGCCTATGTGGTGTGGTTATTCCCCATTAATAGGCGATAACGCCGCATTAATGCCAAACAGGCGCTGCCCGAAGGGTTCTGCCTAGGGGCAATTAACTCTTTGTTGCTCGGTTTTTACTTAGCCCACTAGGTTACAAACCTCGCGCCGCGATTAAATTGCCCCTAGTTTGAACAAATATTAATCCGCAAAGGTCAACAGACCCTAGCCTTTTATTTTTAGAGAAATTTTTGTGGTTAACTCATCCCCTTTTAAAGCCTCTTTTTTAGGTCCTCGTTACTGGCTAACCTGGATTGGTGTTTTGTTTTTATATCTCATTTCTTGGTTACCGCAAAAACTACAATTAGCTATGGGTAAGCAGCTAGGACGCTTGGTTCATAAATATATGAAGCGTAGAAGGCATATTGCTGAGGTTAATATTAAACGCTGTTTCCCCACAATGAGCGAAGCCGAGCAACAACAACTGGTACTTAAAAATATGGAAAATACCGGTATTGCCATGGTTGAAACCGGTATGGCTTGGTGGTGGCCACAATGGCGGGTCAAAAAAGTACTCGGGTCAATAAAAGGGCTTGAGCACTTTGAGCGCGTACAACAATCAGGAAAAGGTGTTTTATTACTTGTTCCACATATACTTCATCTTGAAATGACAAGTCGTGTAATGGGTTTGAAGTGCCAAGGTATTGGCTTTTACCGCCCGCATAACAATCCGCTTATGGAATACTTTACCACCAATGGACGTCTTCGCTCTAATGAATACATGGTTGGGAAAAAAGACGTAAAAGGATTATTAAAATCATTAAAAAATAAAAAGCTGTGTTATTACTTACCCGATCAGGATTATGGCCGTAACCGCTGTGAGTTTGTGCCTTTTTACGCAGTACCCGATACAGCAACCACCACTGGTACACTAATGTTTGCAGGTAGTAAAAACTGCGAAACAATGAGCTTAATTGCTTACAGGGATAACAACGGAAAGTATCACTTAGAAATCGTACCTGAGCTTGAAAATTTCCCAAGCGGCGATGATAAAGCCGATGTAACACGTGTTAATCAGCGCATGGAGCAATCAATAAATGCCGCCCCTGAACAATATATGTGGTTGCATAGACGTTTTAAAACACGCCCAGATAAAGACGCTCCATCTTTTTATTAAAGATGGGTTATTAAAATAACAAAGACGAGTAACAGCCATGTGGTTTTGGATTAGATATATACTTTTAGCTTTATTGTTAATTGGTGCAGCCATTTACTTTTTACTAAATGGTACATCGTCGCTCAATTATCAACAAACCACTAATGCTGCGGCTGAGGGATTATCGCGGTTTTATGCATCAATTAGAGATAGGATTACTACCGATAAAGACAATGACAAATTTGTAATTGAACTCGAAAAACCCGATCTTAGTCTCGACAGAGCGCTAAACCAACGCTCTTTTGTAGTAGAACCCATGCCTTTAAATTGGAGTGGAGAAGTAGGCCCGCGTCGCTTTCAACCTGATTCAACCTTACGTACCGTTCTTACCCAATATGCTAATAACGAAGGGGTTACATTATTATGGTACTTAGATAAGGATTACGTTGTTAAAGATCACTTTCGAATCGATAGCAGTTTTAATTCCGCTTTATACCGCGTTAGCCGCTCTATTAATGATGACTTTTCAAATGAAGTATATGCATTCTTTTGCCCTAAACAACGTGCAGCGGTAATTACCGAGCTACCGTCTGAATTTGTACGTACACACTGTTTAAAGCTAAGTAATTAACTGCGATTTATAGGCGCTCAATAATAATCGAGCGCCTATGTATTTATTCAATTTAATTCAAAAATAGCCTGCCATATCGACGTGACATTTTTAATATCTTCACTAAAATCTTCACGTTTTACGCAGCGACCCTGCTGATCTAAGCTCAACACATGATAGCGTGAGCGATAATCTATATAGGCTTTAATAAGTTGCTGTTTCTGTGTGTCTGTAATGCAACCAATTTTAGCCGCGTCCGTTAAAATTCTGACATTGTCAGAATAGTCGCATAAATGGGTAAATTCATGAGCGTACTTTAATACTAAATATTGGGTGATAAACTCAATATCGGTCATCGCCCCCACGTCTTGTTTTAAATCAAACTGCTGTTCGTTACCTTTAGCTAAATGACCACGCATTTTTTCGCGCATTTTAATTACGTCGGTCTTTAGCAGTTCAACATCACGTTTTTGACACAATATCTCGGCGCGAATTTGTGCAAAACGCGTTACTAATTCAGTTTGGCCTAAAATCAGTCTCGCTCTCACTAAAGCTTGATGCTCCCACGTCCATGCTTGGGTTTGTTGATAATGATTAAAACTCTCTAAGTTAATCGCTAATAACCCTGATGCCCCCTCTGGGCGAAGTCGAGTATCTAATTCATATAAAATACCTGAAGCAGTACGGGTATTAAATAAATGCATTAATCGTTGCGCTAGTTTTAAATAAAACTGTCTTGAGTCAATTGCTTTGTCGCCGCTGGTGTAGCTGGTACCGTCATGGTTATGCACGAACACTAAATCGAGATCAGAGTCATAACCCACCTCAAAACCGCCAGTTTTTCCATACGCAATAACGGCAAAGCCTTTATGCTCATCATCGGTATTGGGTGGCATGCCAAAACGTTTAACACAATGATACCAAGCAATATTAACAGCCTGATCAACTATTGCTTCTGCAAGTGCAGTTAAGTGATCGCTTACTTTCATTACATCAATTACGCCAGTGGCATCTGCGGCAGCAATCCGTAACTGATGAGTTTGTTTAAACTGACGTAATGCCTCCATTTGTTGTTCAAGATCGTCATGTTCAATACGTAAAAAATACTGTCTTATTTCATCTTTATATGCTGTTAATGGGGTCGGTTTGTATAGCACTGCAGGGTCGATAAGTTCATCGAGCAAAATGGGATACAATGAAATATGCTCTCCAATCCACTTACTATGGCAACAGAGCAAAACTAACTGCTTTAACGTTCCAGGGTTTTCATACAACAACTCTAAATAAGCGGTGCGCGAAATAATTTTATTTAGTATTTGGCATACCGTTGTAAACGCACTGGCAGTAGCATTAAAGTCATTTAATTGCTTGAGCAATGCAGGCATTAATTTATCAAGAATATCGCGTCCACGGTTGCCCACTTTGGCTTTAGATAGGCGCTGTTTGAAGTCATGTAATGGTGTTTGCCACTCTTCTCTTGGTTCATTCAAAAAGCTAACATCACCATGATCCCAAGTACTTATAAACGCGCCTTCACAAGTATCAAGTGGTTCGGTTTCTTCACCAATTACCTGAATAAACTCATTATGAATTTGCGCCATGACCTGTTCTATTTTTTCAATAGCTGAGTCAAAATTACCTTGCTTCAACAATACATTCAGCCGTTGCTGATTTAGCTCATCATCAGGCAGAGTTTGTGTTTGCTGATCATCAAAAATCTGTAGGTATTGCTCTACCATACGTAAATAAAGATAGTTATTTTTAAGCCCTCTGGCTTCATGCTCATCAATCACTTGGCTAAAAGTTAGCTGCTCTAATGCAGTTAATAGAGATTGTGTTTGTAAATTTGCTTCTCTGCCGCCCCTGACCATTTGCAATGCTTGAACAATAAATTCAACTTCGCGAATGCCGCCACCACCTAATTTAATATTATTTGTTAAGCGCTTACGACGCACTTCTTGGGCAATCATGAGTTTCATTTTTCTAAGCGATTCAATCACCGAAAAATCAATATAGCGGCGATAAACAAAAGGTCTCAGCAAGGTATTAAACTCCTGCCAATAACGATTAGGCGTGCCAATTAAACGCCCTTTTAACATCGCATAGCGCTCCCAATCACGCCCTTGCTCTTGGTAGTAATCTTCAATGGCATTAAAGCTCATCACCAACGGACCACTTTCACCAAATGGGCGCAGACGCATATCAACCCGAAATACTTGGCCATCCACGGTGCATTGGTTCAGGGCTGTAATTAACTTTTGGGCCACTTTAGTATAAAAAACAGATGCTTCGAGCGAGCGACGACCGCCTTGGGTTTTAACGTTGCGGGGGTATGCAAAAATAAGGTCGATATCAGATGAGTAATTTAGCTCTTGCCCTCCTAACTTCCCCATGCCTAGTACCATTAATGGTAAAGCGTTTTTATCTTCATCTAATGGTTCACCATTAGTTTTAGCAACATTATTGTAGGCCCATTGATTAGCACTATCTATCAGTTTATTGGCAAGTTCACTAATGTATTTAATGCTATCCGCAATTGAGTTTTCACAACATAAGTCTAAAAAAGCGACTTTTAGCCAGTACTTTTCACGATATTGGCGCAGTAATTGATGACACTGCTGCTCTTCGACTTCATTAATATTAAGTGTTGCAAAGGGATCTGAAATTTCTCTATTGTTAATTTCAACTTCGCATAGCAACCAAGACAACAGCGAAGGTTGAGAGCTTAAACTGCGCCAAGAAAAATCACTTAACGCTAATAAACGCACGATTTGCTGCTGGATTTGTTGTTCGGGATACAGCGTTGCAAAACGCGTTTCACCCAGTTTTTGTAATTCAATAGGAAGCTGCGTGTCGTTACTCATCAATACCCTCTTTTATCTCACCAATAACCATACTAGAATGGTTAAAAACCTATCAAGGTAAATCTATTTAGGAACACCATGTCATATTTATCATTATCTAACACTAGTTTAGTTGCGATTGCTATTAGTTTTGTGGTTATTTGTATTATTATCATCAGTTTAAGAATTATTACTCAAATAAAAGCAAAACAAGCACTTAAAGAAGAATTAGCGCAACATGATAACTTTGCAATGGGAATTAGTTTTGCTTCTGAAATATCAGTGGTGATCGCCACAATGGCATTTTTGTTCGATGAAATTAGTGTTAGCACCGCTCAATCAAATCCACTGAAAGTCATTTTGTTAATTGTGCTGTTATTTTCGTTTATAAAAATGGGACATTTAATCCACCGTAAGTGGATATTACGCCGCTTTAATGAAGAAGCAGCTATATTAAAACAAAACGTTTGTGCGGCGCTGGTTGATTCAGGCATGCTGATTGCCAACTGCATTTTAGTATTGGGTTTATATACGTGGACACACACTCAAGGCTTTAGTAATTTATTAATAGCCTCGGTAAGCTTTTTTGTTTTACAAGGCATGTTTGCCCTAGACAGTAAAATACGCGAAAACCGCTTTGCTAAAGCCAACCAAGGGGCCTCGTTGCAAAGTAACTTTGGTTTAGAAAACACCTCCATTGGTATTCGCTATGCGGGTAAATCAATAGGCTTAGCTCTTGCTGCATATGCTGGTTTATCGAGTGCGGCGTTTCAAAACGGTAAAATGGTAGAGAACTTATTTACTTTGGTAATGCATTGCGGTGTGATGTGGCTGTTACTATACTGTTTAACGTATATTATAAAAATTATTTCAATGCCAAATATAGATACCGCACTTGAAGTCGACCATCAGGATAATATTGGCATTGCCTGTATTGAATTTGCTGTATTTTGTGCTATTGGTTATTTATTAATAAGTATGTTTTCAATTTAGTACCAAACTCATTAAATTTAGCCGTTGCTAAACGTCCCTATTTAATTGTTTGGTAAATTAACAGGGACTTTAGGTATATGGCAATTAAAACAGGAAGTTATCTATTAATTGATATAGATAACGAGTTCAGTCGAGCATTTGTAAAGTATTACATAAATACTAATGATGCTGCTAAAAAAGACATCATTATAGCCGGTGCGAACACGCAAAAGCTGGTTAAAATGATGTTTGATGAACTCGTTAAAGATTATTGCTATTGCGATATTGAGAACGAAATCAGTATTTCAGAACTGGCCAGCTACCTTCACGAACACCATAATGTTCAAGGCGTATTATTCAATCAAACAGATTATTTGCTCGCTGATGATACACAGCGCTTTATTTATAATTCATTACATGAAAAGCGCTATATTATTAGTCAAACCAATCATGGCTATGACATTAACCCCATAAATGAAGAGTGCCATTCAAATCATTTGTCCTGTGATACCGATATAGCCCAAACCGCACAAGAACTAATAGAGCTTGCAGTCCCTGAATATGAAAAATAAATAATTGCACCCAAGCCTTTGCTTACTTACCATAGAGGGATATAACTTCTATGTAAAAAAAGTGATTTGCCATGCGAGTGCCTCATATTTATCAATCATCACCAATTGCCCTTAATACTCCTTTAAACCTTGACGATGATGCTGCTGGGCACATAGGTCGAGTGTTGCGCATGAAAGTGGGCGAGCAGGTTTCTATTTTTAATGGTGAAGGCGGAGAATTCCTCAGTGAAATTA
Source organism: Pseudoalteromonas sp. Scap03 (assembly GCF_013393115.1). GTDB lineage: Bacteria > Pseudomonadota > Gammaproteobacteria > Enterobacterales > Alteromonadaceae > Pseudoalteromonas. Next base: position 224,295 of record NZ_VDEU01000001.1, read on the forward strand.
TTGAGGTGAGTAAAAAGAGCGTGGTTGTTATGCCACTTGAATTTAATCCTCATGACGTTGAATCACCATTAAAAATTCATTTAGGCCAGTGCGTATCCCGTGGTGACAAAATGGATTTTACCATTCAAAAGTCTGTTGAATTAGGGATCACTGAAATCACTCCTATTTTTAGCCAGCGCTGCGGCGTAAAACTAAGTGGCGACCGCTTAGAAAAAAAACACCAGCAATGGCAAAAAATAGCCATTGCCGCATCAGAGCAATCTGGGCGCAACTTTGTGCCAAAAGTACACTCACCTGTTGATTTAAAAACCTGGCTTGAACAGCAAACAGCTGCCATTAAATTAACTTTGCATCCTCGCGCCGAACACAGTATTAAAACTATTACCATTCCCGATGACGGCGTGCGCTTTTTAGTAGGGCCGGAAGGCGGATTTACTGACGATGAAATAGCACAAACAAAGCAACAAGAATTTGTAGATATTCGCTTAGGCCCGCGGGTACTTCGCACAGAAACAGCAGCGTTAACCGTTTTAAGCGCACTGCAATTACAATTTGGCGATTTAGCTAATTGAAATAACAAAAAGCACCCACATATCAAGGTTACAGTTGTAAAAAACACATAAATTAAGGCACAGCGCATGGCAATTAAGTTAGGTATTATTTCAGATCCTATTAGTGGATTTAATATTAAAAAAGACACCGGTTTTGCAATGATGATGCAAGCGCAAACCCGTGGCTACGAAATTTACTACATGGAAATGGATGATTTATCGCTGCGTCAAGGCAATGCCTACGCCACTGCAGCCAAAGCGCAGGTTTTTGATAACGCAGAAAAATGGTACCAACTTGAAGAAAAAACCACCATTGCGCTGGCTGATTTAGACGTTATTTTAATGCGTAAAGATCCGCCTTTTGATACTGAATATATTTACGCAACCTATATTTTAGAACGTGCTGAGCAAGCGGGTACTTTAGTTATTAATAAGCCACAGAGCTTGCGTGACGCCAATGAAAAACTTTTTACAGCTTGGTTTAGTGAGCACACACCTGATACATTAGTTACGCGCAGCCAAAAGCAAATCCGTGAATTTTTAGCCCAGCACAAGGATATTATTTTAAAACCACTGGATGGTATGGGCGGTGCTTCTATTTTTAGAGTAAAAGCAGATGATGCCAATATTGGCGTAATATGCGAAACCTTAACTGAGCATGGCAGTCGCTTTGCGATGGCGCAAAATTACATTGAAGAGATCACTCAAGGTGACAAGCGCGTATTGGTTGTTGATGGTGAAGTTATTCCTTATTGCTTAGCGCGTATCCCACAAAACGGCGAAACGCGCGGTAACTTAGCCGCCGGCGGACGTGGTGAAGCACGCCCAATTAGTGAGTCAGATCTTAAAATTGCTCAAGCAGTTGCCCCTACATTGAAAGAAAAAGGCTTAATATTTGTTGGCTTAGATATCATTGGCGATAAGTTAACTGAAATTAACGTAACAGCACCAACCTGTGTTAAAGAAATTGAGGCCGCTTACGACATTTCTATTACCGGTATTTTATTTGATGCCATAGAGAGAAAACTTAGCTAAAGCCATAGCAAACTTTAAGCGCTGACGCTTCTATAGTCATCGCTTAAAGTTGAATAAATTTTTAGTGTTAAAACATGGGACTATGCCATACTCAAGATTCAATAACTAAAGGGGTAAAAATTATGCAGTCATTAGAAAATCATTTTTTAATCGCAATGCCATCAATGCAAGACCCTTTTTTTAAACGTGCGGTCACTTATATTTGTGAACACAATGAAGAAGGCGCTATGGGACTTGTTATCAATCAACCGATTGATGTTACCGTAGGTGAGCTACTCGACAAAATTGATATTGATAACGATAAGTCGCAACATGCCGCGCAAGTGACAGTGTATGCTGGCGGGCCGGTAAAAACGGATCGTGGCTTTGTGCTACATTCACCAAAACCGGGGTATTCGGCAAGCCAAAAATTGAGCAGTGATATTATGATCACTACCTCAAAAGATGTATTAGCCACATTAACTACTGCTCAAGCACCCGAGCAATTTATAATTACCTTAGGTTACTCAGGTTGGGAGCAAGGCCAGCTAGAACAAGAGCTACTTGATAATAGCTGGTTGATTATAAAAGCCGACCCTAAAATAATTTTTGATACCCCAGTGGAAAAGCGCTGGGAAATGGCAGTCTCTATGCTTGGTTTTGATGTTAGCCAATTAAGCCCCGAAGCTGGACATGCTTAGGGTCTGTTGACCTTTGCTGATTAAAATTTGTTCAAACTAGGGGCAATTTAATCGCGGCGCGAAGTTTGTAACCTAGTGGGCTAAGTAAAAACCGAGCAACAAAGAGTAAATCGCCCCTAGGCAGAACCCTTCGGGCAGCGCCTGTTTGGCATTTATGCTGCGTTATCGCCTATTTATGGGGAATAACCACACCACAAAGGCTCTGCCTTGCCTAAATACCAAACAGACTGCTGCAAATTTAACCTTGAAAGGTTAACAGACCCTAATAACATAAAAGACAAACATGACTAAAAAAACAGTAAAACCGCAAGGTGAGCGCACCGTAATGGGATTTGATTTTGGTACTAAGAGCATTGGTATTGCAATTGGTCAAGAATTGACAGGCAGCGCCACCAGCCTAAAGGCGGTGAAAGCTCAAGATGGCATCCCTAATTGGGATGACATTGCTGTACAGGTAAAAGAGTGGCAACCTGACTTAATGGTGGTTGGCTTACCGCTTAATATGGATGGCACTTCTCAAGAGGTTACCTTTAAAGCCAAAAAGTTCGCCAACCGTTTGCATAATCATTACGGTATAGCGGTTCATACTCAAGATGAGCGCTTAACTACCGCTGATGCTAAAGCACGGTTGTTTGAACGTGGTGGTTATAAAAACTTAGGTAAAGGCAACGTAGATAATATGTCTGCGGTGATAATTCTAGAGAGCTTTTTTGAAGCCAGTTATGGCGAATAAATTGATTTAACAAAAAAAGCGCTTAAAGCGCTTTTTTTATGCGTGGATTTAGATTTGGGTCTATTAACCTTTGCGGATTAAAACTCGTTCAAGTAAGGGGCGATTTAATCATGGCGCGAGGTTTATAACCTAGCTGGCTCGATAACTGCTCCTACGTTATACTACTGGCTTATATCCATGTAGGCAGCAACGAGTTAATTGTCCTTAGGTAATATTACCTTTATCATCAAGGCCATCAATGGTTACACCTTGCAAAAAGCCTGCCCCTTGCTGCTCGTTATTACGCAGTTTTATCATTAAACGTAAATCATTTGGCGAGTCTGCATGATGAAGTGCATCGGCATAGTTAATCCGTTGCTGTCTGTAAAGCTCAAACAGCGCTTGGTCAAAGGTCTGCATGCCCATTTCAGTTGATTTGGCCATAGTTTCTTTAATACCACCAATGTTACCGTTTTTAATCAGCTCACTCACCATTGGCGTATTCAATAATACCTCTATAGCAGCAGCACGTCCCTCACCATCAGAGGTAGGGATAAGCTGCTGGGCAATAATAGCGCGTAAGTTTAATGCTAAATCATATTTAAGCTTATCGTGCTTCTCTTTTGGAACTAAGTGCATAATACGATCAATAGCTTGGTTAGCATTGTTAGCATGTAAGGTGGCAACACATAAATGACCTGTTTCTGCAAAGCTTAACGCATACTCCATAGTTTCTTGCGATCGAATTTCACCAATCAAAATAACATCAGGCGCTTGGCGTAAAGAGCTTTTTAGTGCTGACTCAAAACTTTCAGTATCTAAGCCCACTTCACGTTGAGTAATAATGCTTTTTTTATGTTCATGAACAAACTCTATTGGATCTTCTATAGTTAAAATATGCCCACGTTGATTGCGATTTCTATAACCAATAAGCGCCGCCAAAGACGTTGATTTACCGGTTCCCGTACCACCGACAAATAATACCAGTCCGCGCTTTGACATAATCACATCTGTAAGCGCTGAGGGCAATCCAAGTTCTTTTACATCAGGTATTTGGGTCACAATCCGGCGAATAACCATCCCCGCTCTATCGCGTTGCCAAAAAGCCGAAATACGAAAGCGCCCTTCGCTGGTTGCAATCGCAAAGTTACACTCTTTGGTGTTATGAAACTCTGCTTTTTGCTTTTCACTCATCGCTGATTCAACTAATTCCAGCGCTTGCTCATCGGTTAGCTTGTCATCATTAAGAGGTATCAGCTCGCCATTAATTTTAGCGCTAATAGGCAGCTGGCTTGATACAAATAGATCAGAGCCTTTTTTGTCGATCATTATTTGTAAAAAGTGATTTAGAGATAAAGTCATAATAATTCCTTAAGCGCTAAACTGCGTCTTATCTTGTGCTTTTGTATACGCCGCTGAGTGAGTGATAATGCCTCTGTTAACAAGGTTTGTTAAACATTGATCCATGGTTTGCATGCCCTGCGACGCACCGGTTTGAATCGATGAGTACATTTGAGCAATTTTATCTTCACGAATTAAGTTACGAATAGCAGGCGTTGCCAACATGATTTCGTGTGCAGCCACTCGCCCTCCACCGACCTTTTTGATCAGTGTTTGTGAGATAACCGCACGCAATGATTCCGAGAGCATAGAGCGGATCATGTCTTTTTCTTCACCAGGAAATACGTCAATAATACGGTCAATGGTTTTAGGTGCCGACGTGGTATGCAAAGTGCCAAACACTAAGTGACCAGTTTCAGCAGCAGTCATAGCAAGGCGAATAGTTTCTAGATCTCGTAGCTCACCTACCAAAATAACATCAGGGTCTTCACGCAATGCACTTCGCAAGGCATTAGAAAAACTATGTGTATCGCGGTGAACTTCACGCTGGTTAATTAAGCTGAGTTTATTATCGTGCACAAATTCGATAGGATCTTCAATGGTCAGTACATGATGATGTTTATTTTGATTTATATAGTCCACCATGGCTGCGAGTGTAGTCGACTTACCTGAGCCTGTAGGGCCGGTAACTAATACTAAGCCTCGTGGGTTATCTGAAATTTGTTTGAATATTTCCGGCGCGCCCAAATCTTCAAGTGTCAATACATCACTCGGGATAGTACGAAACACGGCAGCAGGACCACGATTAGAGTTAAAGGCATTTACACGAAAACGTGCTAAATTAGGGACTTCAAAAGAAAAATCCACTTCGAGATTTTGTTCATAGTCCTTACGCTGGTTATCGTTCATAATGTCATAAACCAGACTGCTGACTTCTTTATCTCCAAGTGCTGGTATATTAATACGTCGCACATCACCATCAACACGTATCATAGGTGACACCCCTGATGATAAGTGCAAATCTGATGCTTTATGTTGCACACTAAATGCCAATAATTCGGTGATATCCATTTATGACTCCACAACTAACTGATAAATATATGGTTACAATAGCAGAACGACTCACATCCGCCTACGCTAGAATTGCAGAGGCAGCGCAAAATGCACAGCGTAATAGTAACGAAATTACGTTACTTGCAGTATCTAAAACCAAACCCGCCTCTGATATTATGGCAGCTTATGAGCAAGGGCAACGCCAATTTGGTGAATCTTATGTTCAAGAAGCTGTAGATAAAATAGCGCAACTAGCCACATTTAGCGATATTGTTTGGCATTTCATTGGCCCTATACAGTCAAATAAAAGCGCTTTGGTGGCTGCTAATTTTGACTGGGTACAAAGCGTCGATAGACTAAAAATAGCAAAACGCTTAAACGCTCAGCGCCCACAGGAAATGCCCGCTCTTAATGTACTGATACAAGTTAATATTAGCGCAGAAGATGCTAAATCAGGCTGTACCATAGAAGAGATTGACCAACTAGCGCAATTTATAAGTCAGTGTTCACAGTTAAAATTACGCGGACTAATGGCTATTCCTGCAAAAAGTGACGATGCTAACACGCAAATTCAATATTTTGAGCAATTACAAACTTGCTTTGATAAACTACAGACCCAATATCCTCATATAGATACGTTGTCGATGGGGATGAGTAACGATGTAGAGACTGCCATAGCGGCAGGTTCAACCATGGTGAGGATCGGCACAGATATTTTTGGAACACGAACTTAAAAGGTGATAACAGACATATGTCAGATAAAAAAATCGCATTTATAGGCACAGGTAATATGAGCTACGCCATCATTGGTGGCATGGTAAAAAACGGCTTTAACGCAAACAATATTATTGCAACTAACCGCAACCAAGAAAAACTAGCCAAGGTAGCATCCGACTTTAAGGTGCAAACCACCAGTGATAATAACGAAGCTATGCGCGATGCAGATGTCATTGTTCTGTCTGTTAAACCACAAATGATGGGCGACTTGTGCCAATCATTTCAAGATTCAGGCATCGACTTTAGTGATAAATTATTTATCTCAGTCGCTGCAGGCTTAACCGTTAAACGCTTACGTGAAATGCTTGGCCAAGATGTGAAAATGGTGCGTTGTATGCCAAATACACCGTCGTTACTTGGCCGTGGTGTATCGGGCTTATATGGCGCTGGCGAAACGCAAAGCGAACATGAATTTGTACAACAAGTTTTTGAATGTACAGGTATAGTTGTGTGGGTAGAGCAAGAATCGCAAATTAACGATATCATTGCTGTGACAGGCTCATCGCCAGCTTACTTTTTCTTATTTATGGAAGCGATTGAAGAAAAAGCGAAAGCACTTGGCTTTAATGATGAAGACGCGCGTCGCTTAGTACAGCAAACAGCGCTAGGCGCAGCTGAAATGGCACTTAGCCAACCAGATATTAGCATTTCGCAACTGCGTGCAAATGTAACCTCAAAAGGCGGTACCACGCATGCAGCTGTTGAGCATTTAAAAGCGCAAGGTTTAACCCAAACTGTGGGTGATGCAATGGATGCGTGTATTGCGCGTGCAGTGCAAATGGAACAAGAACTTTAAAACCATTTTTTATTGAAGGTTATACTATGAATGCCATGCAATTTTTAATTAGCACCTTGTTTGATCTATTTTTAATGGTGGTACTACTGCGTTTTTGGCTACAGTGGGCAAAAGCCGACTTTTACAACCCGATGAGCCAATTTGTGGTCAAAGCCACTTCGTTTGCAGTTAACCCGCTGCGAAAAATCATTCCAGGGCTAGGCGGGCTTGATTTAGCCTCTTTGTTGCTGGCATTTATAGTGGCTGCGGCAAAAATAAGTACATTAATGTGGCTTATTTATAGCTCTTGGGCTATTCAACCTGTGCTTATACAGGCGCTAATAACTGTTTTAAAAGAAGGTTTAAATTTAGTCTTTTGGGTGTTAATCGTCCGCGCTATTTTAAGCTGGGTAAGCCAAGGCTATAACCCAATTGAAGCGGTATTCCATCAGCTTACTGAGCCAATGTTAAAGCCGATCCGTAAAATCTTACCTCCACTAGGAGGCTTAGACTTATCGGTATTGGTACTGATCATCGGCATTCAGTTTTTACAAATGCTGCTAATGGACCTTTTAGCTTAAGCACAACGTAATATAAAAGAGGCCTAGCGCCTCTTTTTTACATACTCAGGAGTTAACCATGCAACGTTTAATAAAGTTTTGTTTTATTGCTTGTCTCGCTTTAGCATTTAATGCACACAGCGCTCAAGAACAAGGCGCCCAATACAAAGAACTAGGCCCTTGGCAAGTTCATTACATAGCCTTTCCATCAACGTTTATTCAACCGCAAATAGCTAAAGCCTATGACCTTGAGCGTAGTGGCTATAAAGGTATTGTTAATATTTCAATATTAAAAAATAATGCAGATAAAGCCGCTCAAAAAGCGACATTACAAGGTATCGCTAAAAACTTATTAGGTAACAAGCAAACCCTTAACTTTAAAGAAGTCGTTGAAGGCGATTCAATTTATTACCTAGCACAAGTAGATTACACCAACGAAGAAATTTTACGTTTTGAAATTGAAATCCAACAAGGTAATCAGTTTCAAACATTAAAGTTTAAGCAAAAATTTTACGTAGATTAAATATGACCAACACCTTAGTACTTGCAACCGGTAACCCCGGAAAAGTGAATGAGCTGGCTAACATGCTCAGCTCACTTAATATTAATGTTGTACCGCAAAGCGACTTTAATGTCAGTGACGTAGCCGAAACAGGCACCACGTTTGTAGAAAACGCGATAATTAAAGCGCGTCATGCGGCTAAAATTACCGGACTGCCTGCTATTGCAGATGATTCAGGCTTAGAAGTGGATGGCCTGAATGGCGCGCCAGGTGTTTACTCTGCTCGTTTTGCAGGAAATAGCGCAAGCGATCAAGATAATATCGATAAATTACTGGCTGATTTAGGCAACAACCCTAATCGCAGCGCTCGCTTTTGGTGTGTGTTGGTACTAATGCGTCATGCCGACGACCCTACTCCACTTATTTGCAGTGCTAGCTGGGAGGGCGAAATTACCCTTAGCCAACACGGTAAAGGTGGCTTTGGTTACGATCCTATCTTTTTTGTACCATCAGAAAATTGTACCAGTGCAGAGCTTACAAAAGAGCAGAAGAATGCACTAAGTCACCGTGGGCAAGCACTTAATAAATTACTACAAGAGTTACAACACAAAGGCGGCCTGTGAACCTTCCTCCACTGAGTTTATATGTGCACGTGCCTTGGTGCGTGCAAAAATGCCCTTACTGCGACTTTAATAGCCACGGGCAAAAAGGTGACATCCCTGAAGCTGAATATGTACAGCACTTAATTGACGATTTAAAAGCTGATTTACACTTAGTACAAGGGCGAAAAATTCACAGTATTTTTATTGGCGGCGGCACGCCAAGCCTATTAACCGGCGCAGCATATACCCGTTTACTCAATGAAATCGATAACCTAATTGGTTTAAGCGATAACTGTGAAATAACCCTTGAAGCAAACCCGGGCACAGTCGAAACTGGCCGTTTTAAAGATTATGTAAAAGCAGGGATTAACCGTATCTCTATTGGCGTGCAAAGCATGCAAAATGATAAGTTAAAAGCCTTAGGCCGAATTCATGGTGCCGATGAAGCCTGTTATGCGGCACAACAAGCTACTGAAGCAGGGTTGAATAGCTTTAACCTTGATTTAATGCATGGTTTACCAGGGCAATCTCTCGATGACGCACTAAGTGATTTAAAACAAATTATTGCCCTGAGCCCTCCACATATTTCTTGGTATCAGCTCACCATTGAGCCTAATACACAATTTGCTTCAAAACCGCCCACGTTGCCGCAAGATGAGACCTTATGGGATATTCAAGAACAAGGCCAAGCATTATTAGCACAAGCAGGCTATCAGCAATACGAAATATCGGGGTATGCAAAACCGGGCTTTCAATGCCAACATAACTTGAATTATTGGCGGTTTGGCGATTATCTTGGTATTGGCTGTGGCGCCCATGGTAAGGTCACTGATGCGAAAACGGGGGTGATAACACGCACTGAAAAGGTTAAACATCCACGGGGCTACATGGACATTATTAAGCCCTACTTGTACAAAAGCTGGCAAGTAGAACAAGACGACTTAGCGTTTGAATTTTTTATGAATCGCTTTCGTTTAACAGAGCCATGCCCGATTGAAGACTACAGTGCACTGACTAATCAGCCATTACAAAGCCAACAAGCGGCTTTGAATAAAGCCATTAACACAGGTTTATTAATAGAAAAAGACGGCCATTGGCAAGTAAGCCTTAAAGGCCATCGCTTTTTAAATGACCTGCTAGAATTGTTCGTATAACGCTTTTGGCGTTATGCGCATGTAAAGTAAATACATGAAAAATTAAAATACCCTAATGGGTTTCTAACAACAAAAGGGAAACGAATGCGTAAACTTACTCTAATTGCTGCCACGGTAAGCGTGGCACTGCTTGCTGGTTGCCAACAAGCAACACAACAATCAACGCCAGCACCGGCGGTTCAAGCTCAACCGGTACAAAGTGAAATTGATAAAGCGAATGCTTTTTTTGAAGACACTTTTAATCGTGATGTAATGAGCAGCCCAGTTTATCAAACCTACATGGGCATCAAAAAAGATTACGATAAATGGGATGACAACAGCGAAGAAAAAGCGCTTAAAGACTTGGCGCAAACTAAAGCCGATTTGGTCACCCTCAACAGCATTAACCGTGCGCAATTAGATGCAGCGACTCAAGTAAGTTATGATTTAAAAAAACAAGATTTAGAAGCCAGCATTGCTGATTTTAAATGGCGTTACCATAACTACCCAGTAAACCAGATGTTTGGTACGCACTCTATGGTGCCGGCTTTTTTAATTAACCAGCATCAAATTAGCAACGTAAAAGAAGCCAACGATTACATTGCTCGTTTAAATGGGGTGCCAGGTGTATTTGAGCAACTTATTACCGGCTTAGAAATTCGCGCCGATAAAAACATTATTGCACCTAAATTTGTATTTCCACACGTGATTGATTCAAGCAAAAACATCATTAAAGGTGCGCCGTTTGAACAAGGTGAAGATTCTACGCTTTTAGCTGACTTTAAACGCAAGGTAAATGCATTAGAAATCGACCAAGCTGAAAAAGATGCACTTATTAGTAAAGCGACTAAAGCATTAAAAACAGCAGTTAAACCTGCTTACTCTAAGTTAATTAACTACATTGCACAGCTAGAAAAACGTGCTGATGACCGTGACGGTGCTTGGAAATTCCCTGATGGCGAAGCGTTTTACAATAACGCGCTTAAACGTACAACTACGACAGACCTTACTGCAAAAGAAATTCATGCTATTGGTCTTGCCGAAGTGTCACGTATTCATGATGAAATGCGTGCTATTAAAGATAAAGTTGGCTTTGAGGGCGACTTAAACGCTTTTATGCAGTTTATGAAAACCGACAAGCAATTCTACCTTGCTAATACTGAAGCGGGTAAAGCGCAGTACCTAAGTGAAGCTAAAGGCTTAATTGATAACATGAAAACACGCTTAGATGAGCTGTTTATTGTAAAGCCAAAAGCCGACATGATAGTAAAACGTGTTGAAGCTTTCCGTGAAAAAGCGGCAGGTAAAGCGTTTTATCAACAACCTGCGCCAGATGGTTCTCGCCCAGGTATTTACTACGCCAACCTATACGACATGGAAGCAATGCCAACTTACCAAATGGAAGCTCTAGCTTACCATGAAGGTATTCCGGGTCATCACATGCAAATTGCTATTTCACAAGAATTAGAAGGCGTGCCTAAGTTCCGTAAATTTGGTGGTTACACAGCCTACATTGAAGGTTGGGGTTTATACTCAGAGTTACTACCAAAAGAAATGGGCCTTTATGAAGACCCGTATTCAGATTTTGGTCGTTTAGCTATGGAGTTATGGCGTGCCTGTCGTCTAGTGGTTGATACCGGTATTCACGCAATGAAGTGGACTCGCCAAGAAGGTATTGATTACTACGTTAACAACACTCCTAACGCCACTTCTGACGGTGTAAAAATGGTTGAGCGTCATATTGTAATGCCATCACAAGCAACGGCTTACAAAGTAGGTATGCTGAAAATATTAGAACTACGTGAAGCAGCTAAAGAGCAACTTGGCGACAAGTTTGATATTCGTCAGTTCCACGACGTAGTGCTTAAGAATGGCCCTGTACCACTGAACGTTCTAGAAAACTTTGTTGATGAGTGGGTTGCTAGCAAACAAGCTTAATTATCAAGTAACTACTTAAACATATAAAAGGTCGCAATTGCGGCCTTTTGTTTTATAAAGCAAAAAATTAAGCTAGGATAAAGTAGGTATTCAAGGAGAACAGAATGGATCTAAGCATACAGCTACTCAATGCGCGTATTAAACAACAACAGTTTGATGAGCTTGATAACGACTTTAAAAAGCTTACTGACGCTCAAAAAGTGATGCAGCTTAATTACCTGTTTGAAAGCGCGTTACGCATGAGTATTAAATACGATTTTATGCAAAACATTGCCGTGCGAATTTTAGCGAGCAATACGCCACCAGCGCCGTTTATTGAAAAGCTAACCAGTTTAGATGCACTGAGCTTTTTTACTCCTGCGCTTAAATTAAATAAAGGCTTTATTAGTACAGATAGCCATGGCAATAACGTGTTACATAATGTGTTCAAGCACGCAGCGCCGAGTCAATTGCCTTTTAACTATGTTCGCTCGTTAATGTTATTTGAATCTAATGAAGAGTTACTGCATGCATTGGCGCAAATCAATCAGTACGGGCTCACTCCTGTGGCCAGCTATATCGTTTATGCACATAAGCCTAACATTCCGGTAAAGCATGAATTCTCAGCCTTACTGGCATTAATGGAAATAGAACAAAAACAAAATCCTAGAGCAAAATTACAATTGCTTGAGGCATTAAAAAACGACCCTCCAAGCGAAATTACCTTGCTATTAAGCGCCGCATATTTACAGCGCTCTACTGAACAAGTAGCGGCACTAATCTGATAAGTAATATTCTACGCTAGTAACCACGCGTACATTTTTAATTTGCGGTGTGTTTGAATCCCGATCGCTAATACTAAACTGCCCTTGGCGTGCGGTTTTAATTTTACCTAAAAGGGAGTTTGAATCTTTCGCAAATTTATTTGCTACTTCACGAGCTTTTTCTGTGGCTTCTTGCACCATGGCTGGCTTTATATCGTTAAGCCCAGTAAAAATATATTCAATACGAGTTTGATAGTTATCTTGCACTATGGCTATATTTTGTTTAGCTAACTGACTCACTTTACTCAGTGCGTTTTTAACTTTATCAGGGGCATTAGAGTAAACAATAATATTTGAGCTAATAACGTATCTAAACTTTTGATTGTCGTTCGCGTATTCACGCGCTTGCTTATCAATAATAGATTGAGTGCCTGTCGATATTTCCTCATCGTCAAAGCCATGTAGCTTTAAAAAGGCAATTACAGCATCATTTTTTTGCTCAACTCGCTCAACAAGCTTTTCAAGGTTGTTATCGGCGTCATTAAACTGCAGCGGCCAAATAACAGTATCAGCGACCACTTCACGCTCTGCTAAGCCTTTGACCTGAACAGTGCGCTCCATGCCTTTAATATCAAGTGCGGCTCCTTTGATGATAAAGCCCAATGCAATTAAGCCGATGCTTAAACAAACTGCTGCCATAACAACGGTTACATTCGATATTTTATTCACTTCACTCTCCTTGATTAGGGTCTGTTGACCTTTGCGGATTAAAATTTGTTCAAACTAGGGGCGATTTAATCGCGGCGCGAGGTTTGTAACCTAGTGGGCTAAGTAAAAACCGAGCAACAAAGAGTAAATCGCCCCTAGGCAGAACTCTTCGGGCAGCGCCTGTTTGGCATTTATGCTGCGTTATCGCCTATTTATGGGGAATACCACACCACATAGGCTCTGCCTTGCCTAAATACCAAACAGACAGCTGCAAGTTTAACCTTGAAAGGTCAACAGACCCTAATATCAATAATAAGCATGTTCACGCTCGAAAAAACACAATAAACAGGTTACATTGAGACAGTACAGAACGCAAAACTTAATCAGCCAAGGAAACGCAATGAGTCTAAAACGTATTAACCAGTTTTTTAACCCAAGCTCTGTTGCTGTTATTGGGGCATCAAACACCGCCACTCGCGCGGGTAATGTGGTAATGCGCAACTTACTGCAAGGTGGCTTTAAAGGGCCTATTATGCCCGTTACCCCAAATCATACAGCGGTACACGGCGTATTGGCTTACCCCAGTATTGAAGCCTTACCTAAAGTGCCTGATTTAGCCGTTATCTGTACCAATAAAAACACCTTAATGAAAATTATTGAGCAGCTAGGTACGCTTGGCTGTCATAGTGCCATTATTATTGCGGATGGTTTAACTACAGCTCAAAAACAGGCACTCAAAGAGAGCGCAGCTAAGCATAAAGTCACCCTGCTTGGCTCAAATTGTTTAGGGTTGCTTATTCCGCATATAGGCTTAAATGCAAGCTTTTCTCATACTGTTGCCACACCAGGTAAACTGGCTTTTGTATCGCAATCTGCAGCAGTTTGCTCAACTATTCTTGATTGGGCAAAAAATAAAGAAATTGGCTTTTCATACTTTGTATCTATGGGGGATTGTTTAGATATTGAGTTTGACGAAATACTCGACTTTTTAGGTCGTGATGCTAAAACCAAAGCCATCTTACTGTACATCGATAATATTGATGATATCCGCAGCTTTATTTCTGCCGCTCGAGCAGCCGCATTTTCTAAACCTGTTATTGCTATTAAAACTGGCAGAACCAGCGCAGGGGCTCTCGCCGCTGAAATACACACCGGCGGAAAACAAAGCTCAGATGCGGTATATGATGCCATGTTTCAACGTGCGGGTATGCTAAGAGTAAACGACTTACGTGAGCTCTTTGCCGCCACCCAAACCTTGGCAATGCATCCTAAGTTACTGCAAGTAGAGCAACTTACCATATTAACCAATGGTGGCGGCCCTGGAGTGATGGCGGTTGATGAACTCATTCAAAGCTCAGGAAAACTTGCTCAGCTCAGTGATGAAACTCGCGAAGCACTTAATAAAGTGATCCCGCATTCAGACACCGCTGCCAATCCGGTCGATATATTTGGCGATTCTGCGCCAGTGCGTTATAAGCATGCGTTAGAAATATTACTAAATGCTAAAGAAGTTAAAAACTTACTGATCATCCACACTCCATCGGCTTTGGCCCCAAGTGAAAATTACGCTCAGGTTATTGTTGAGGCGCTAAATAAATTACCGAAAATGGCACGCCCGTATGTAATTACTAATTTTATGGGTGAAGATGCTGCTTTTGCTGCAAGACGCATCTGCGCTAATAACGCCATCCCTACCTATCGTACCCCAGAAGGGGCGGTAGGCGCCTTTATGCACTTAGTAAGCTACCGTCGTAACCAAAAGCATTTAACTCAAACGCCAGAATCAAATACTGACGATGCCACTATTAATAAAGCAGCAGCGAAAGCGACTATAAAAGAGTTTTTAAATGATGAACAACATTACTTATCAACCCATCAAGCAAGTCATATTTTAAGTAGTTACGGCATTGACTGTATTCAAACTGAAGTTGCCTACACTCCAACCGAAGCCAAAGAGCAAGCAATAGAGCTGGGCTTTCCAGTGGCATTGAAATTGATTAGCCCCAGTATTCCCTCTAAGTCTGAAGTCGGCGGTGTCGTACTAAACCTCAATGATGCACAAGAGGTAGAGCAAACCGCATTTGCCATGCTGTTAAGAATAAAGAACACCTACCCTGATGCCATAATTGATGGTTTTTCATTACAGAAAATGGCACCTCGAGCGGGAGCTAACGAGCTGCGTATAGCCATTAAAACAGAGCCTAATTTTGGGCCGGTTATTTTATTAGGTGAAGCCGGTACAGGGCTTGAATATGCACAAGCCGCAGTCGCTTTGCCACCACTGAATATGAACCTAGCTAAATATTTAATTGCCGCCGCCCATGATAAAGGCGTACTTAAAGATCGTGTTCTGCCAGAAAAAGTAGATAAATATCGTTTGTGTTCACTACTAACTCGAATTTCTCAATTGGTGGTTGATCAACCGGACATCACCTCATTAGAACTTAATCCTATTTTAGCAAGTAATGGCCAGTTTTTAGTGCTTGATGCCACCATGAATTTGAATCAGTATCAGGCTCAAGCACATCGAAAACGTTTATCTATTCGTCCTTACCCTATTGAACTAGTTGAACAAGTCACTTTAAAAAATAATACCTTCGCAACGCTCAGACCAATCAAACCTGAAGATGAGCAAGCACATCAAGCGTTTGACCAGTCATTAACCAAAGAAGATAGGTATAAACGCTTTTTTGGTGAGTTACCACAATTTAACCACGATCAACTCGCGAAAATGACGCAAATTGATTACGACCGCGAAATGGCGTTTATTGTTACCCAAACACAAGACGAGCAACAGCACACCCTAGGGGTTTCACGAGTGATTATGGACCCAGATAACTTACAAGCAGAGTTTGCTATTGTAGTACGTTCTGATTGCCAAGGGCTTGGATTAGGACGTATTTTAATGAATGCAGCAATTTCTCATTGTAAGCGCCAAGGGGTAAAAACCGTTGAGGGGATCACCCTACCTGAAAACACTGGCATGATTGAGCTGGCTCGTAAACTCGGATTTAAAATTAGTCGTGATTTTGAAGAAGGCAGTATCAATATGTTACTCACATTATAATAATTATTATGCAGAAACTTAGACAAACCATCAACCAAGTATTTGAGTCTTCAGGTAAGTACCAACGGGCCGGTCACTTTTTAGATGCCCTACTAATCACTATTATTATGATAAATGTGGTGGCCATCGTACTCGAATCAGTGCACAGCATTGCCACTGCGTACTACAACGAATTTTTAATGTTAGAGCTGGTATCGGTTGCCATATTTAGTGCTGAATACCTAATACGTGCTTGGACCTGTGTAGATAGAGTAAAATACGCCTCTATGGATTGCTCCAATACACAAAAGCGGATCCGCTATATTTTATCACCACTGGCTATCATCGATTTAATCGCCATTTTGCCAAGTCTATTAATGTTTTTCTTTGCTTTAGACTTACGTTTTTTACGCGTACTACGTTTATTAAGAGTATTTAAGCTCACTCGTTATTCACGGGCTATGCAGCTGTTATTACAGGCATTTATTGATGAATCAAGTTCATTATTGGCTGCATTTTTTATTATGGCAGTAGTACTTATTTTAGCTTCATGCGGTATTTATTTATTAGAACATGACATTCAACCAGACAAGTTCGGCTCAATTCCAGCCGCTATGTGGTGGGCAATGGCAACACTAACTACAGTTGGGTATGGTGATGTTGTGCCAATAACACCGATTGGTAAGCTGTTTGGTGGTGTCATCACTCTAGTAAGCATGGGCATGGTGGCTATACCCACTGGTTTATTAGCGTCGAGCTTTTCAGAGCAAGTTCGTAAACGTCGTCAGTTATTTGAAGATGCCACCCATGAGCAAATAACCGACGGTAAACTCTCCGACGAGCAATTACATCACCTAGAAGATCTTCGCTACAAACTCGGGTTAAGTAAGTTAGAAGCTAATAAAGCAATAAAAGCGGAACTTAATAAACGCAGCTCACATTTATTTTGTCGCCATTGTGGTAAGCGCCCTTAATAACACATACACAAAGCAGAGGCGCTTTAAGCTTGTGAAAATACAGGCTGCCAATCGCGTTCAATGAGCTCAAGCACTTGCTCTTTAGGCACCGCTTTACTGAACAAATAACCTTGAAAGTAGCTGCAACCTTGAGCTTTTAAGAAGGCCAGTTGATGTGCGCTTTCAACCCCTTCAGCAATACACTCTTTACCTAAACTGCTGGCTAAAGTCAGCGTGGATTGGATAATCGCTTCATTATCCGAATCAATACCAATATCTTGCACAAAACTACGATCAATTTTTAATACATCAATGGGGAAGCGCTTTAAATACGTTAATGAAGCATAACCCGTTCCAAAGTCATCCATGTATAATTTACACCCGAGCTGCTTTAGTGCATCCATATTTTTAAGCGCATACTCTGAGTCTCTCATTAAAATAGACTCCGTTATTTCAAATACAATGGCCTCAGGCGGTAGTGCCGCATTACTCAATGCCTGGCGAATTTCAGGTATAAGCTCAGCAAACTCAAAATCAAGTGCTGATAAATTAATTGATAAATATAAATCGGGATTCACCTTGCGCCAACGCACCAACTGTACAAGTGCTCTTTTAAATGTTTGCAGCATAATTTTGGTAATTAAACCAATATTTTCAGCCACATTTGCAAACTCTTGCGTACTAGCTAGCTGATTTTCAGGCCAGCGTAATAACACCTCAAAGCCTACCGTTCTTTGTGTAGATGTACTAATTATAGGTTGATAGTAATTACAAAACTCGTGCTCATGATACGCTTTGATCAATTGCGACTCTAAATGCAGCGCCCTTTCAATTTTTTGATTCATTTCTTGTTTGTAAAACTTGTAACCACCTTCTAAACCATCTTTAGCATAATAGAGCGCCACATTTGATGCTTTTAACAGCGCTTTATAATGCGTCGCGTCATCGGGGAAAAGCGCCACCCCAATACTTAGATGAACCTTCACACTTTGGTTATTCATAGCAATGTCTTTACTCACACAATCCATAAGCTTGGTGCATATAAGTAATACTTCTTCTATTTGTTGAATATCTTCAACTAAAATAACAAATTCACCACCACTTAAACGCGCTACGCTATCACAGGGACGCAATGCTATTTTTAAACGATTTGCCACCAGCTTAATGATCTCATCAGCGCTTTCTGTCCCAAATGAGTCATTAAAGTATTTAAAGCGTTTTATATTTACGTGTATTAAAGCGACTTTACTGTGATGGCGACGCGCTTGATCTATGGCATGCATAGCTCGGTCGTTAAACAGAGTTCTGTTTGGCAAACCCGTTAATGAATCGTAATTAGTTAATAAATGTAGCTCATTCTCAGCTGACTTTTGGGCATGAATATCCGTTAAAATAACCACATAACTGCTTAATCTTTGGCTTTCATCCGCTACAGCGCTTATTTTTACTAACACATGGCGCTGTTCCTTATTAGCCAATACCACAGTATCTTCACATGAGAAATGCTCACCTACTTCAAGTTTTTGCATAATGCGTAAATAATCAAAATAGCTACTGCGAGTCATACCTAAATTAAGTGAGCGAGTTGAACGAGGCTCTGCCGATAAAGCAAAAGCCGCTTGTAGCGACTTATTTGAAGCACGTATATTAAAGTTTTTATCTAAAATAAACACCCAATCTCGAGTCTGCTCAAACGCGGCAGTAAATAGTCGAGCGTGTTCTTCAAATGCCATCTCGCGTGTCATATTGGTATACGTACCCGCTACTTTTTGCGGAGTTGTTTCATTCCATTCAACCACTTTGCCAAAGTCTTTGTACCAGCGCCAATGACCTTTGGCATGACGCAATCGGTAAGTACAGTTAAAATATCCTTTGTCAGTTGATAAAAATTCTAACCACTCTAACCTAAAAATAGCACGCTCTTGTGGGTGAACTTTATCTAAGTAGTCATCTAAACTGACTGAGTCTTCCGCATAACCTAATTCGTTGACTAACCTTGGCTGATAAATATTTAACTGATTTGCTTGCCAATCCCATACCCCCGATTCACTCCCCTCTAGCGCAAGCTTTAAGCGCGCCTCGCTATCTTGGCTTTCTTTGTGTGCAGCTAATAAAATACGCTGTATTTTGTTACGTCTCATCACCCATGCAGTCACTACAGTGATCAACAAAATAGCATAAAGTGCTAAAAAGTAAGGGGCCCGCCATAACGGGTATTTCACTTTAATATTTAACGTTGCTGGCGGAGTATACTCACCCGTCAACGGATCCTTTGCCCAGACTTTTAACTGGTAGCTACCGGGGTTTAATTTAGGAAACACCACGCGATTATTACGGGTATAACTTTTTTTACCTTTATCGAGCTGATATTCATAAATAATACGTTCTTGAAAACTGAATGACATCGCTGAGAACGCAATTTCAAGCCCTATATCATCATGATTTAAAGTAATATTTTTTAATGGCTGTTGTAAGTTAATCGACAAGTCTCGAGACATTAAATTAATGCGAGTAATGTTGACATGTTCTAACAAACCTTGGCTATTTTTATTCTCTTTGGGATCAAAATAGGTAAAGCCTTTAAGGCTACCATAGGCAATTCGTCCATCATTTAATTTTGCCATAGCACCACTATTAAATTCAGCAGAAAGCACCCCGTCTGATGTAGTAAACTGCTGAAAATGAATAGTGTTAGGGTTTAGTCGCCATATTCCTTTATGACTACTCATCCAAATCATTCCCTCTTCATCTAGCACCATATCGTATAATAGTGTGCCTAATTTATTTTTATCTAAATCAATGGTATGCACTAATTCATAGCTGCTGGCATCAATTCCAATCAAACCAAAGTTAGATAAAGAGAGCCATAGAATCCCTTGCCTGTCTTCAACATACGAAAGAATTCTCACTGCAACATTGTCATGATGTTTGGGTACTTTATAAAGGGTATTTAAACTGAGCTCATCAGGATTAAACTGGTATAACACCCCACCACTAAAAAATAGCGGCCACTTTGGCTGAGAGGGCAATGGCGCTAAAAAGCCATGTGCTAAGAACGGGTCAAATTGGGAAAACTCGCCTTTTAATGGGGTTAAAATCAGGCTATCAATATTATATTTAAACATGCCATGATCAGGGTGAACAAAATATAAATCACCATTTTCTAACAAGGCAATACCATGCATCCAGTCGTTTAAAAATATTTGGTTCTTGGGGCTGGCAGTTTTAGGTTGAGTAAGCTGCTGGGTTTGGGGGTCAAAAATAAACAGCCCTCGGTTTGTTTGTAACCAAAGTTTATTTTTGTAAGGCATAATTTTGAAAATAGTAAATTCTGTGGTTAGTAAATCAACTTTATAATCTTTTAAATACACCGTTGAGGTGTTATTTTTTATATCAACCGCAGTTAAACCATTATGGGTACCTAACCATAACTTATCTTGGAATTGTTTAATTGCCCAGACTGAGTGATGCGAAAATCCATCCCCTCCCAGAGCATTTCCCTCTACATTATAAAACTTATAGTTGTCTCCCGATAAATAAAAAGCACCATCAGTTTTAGTCGCAAGCCACATACCGCCTGATTTATCTTTTACCATATCAATAATGCTGGTATCGGCAAGGGTGTATTTACTTTGTTGAATACGTTTATTTTTAACCACCGTTTTGGTGGTCAAATTAAAGCTGAGCAGACCTTTGTCTGTTGCTAAATCAAGAACCCCCTGCTGATTATCTATATCCCAAACATTTAAATCAGCCAGCAGCTTTTCATTTGTAAATGACTGCTCATTATTATTAAACAATGCCTCT
Source organism: Pseudoalteromonas sp. Scap03 (assembly GCF_013393115.1). Classification (GTDB taxonomy): domain Bacteria; phylum Pseudomonadota; class Gammaproteobacteria; order Enterobacterales; family Alteromonadaceae; genus Pseudoalteromonas. The sequence continues at coordinate 245,214 of NZ_VDEU01000001.1, forward strand.
ATATTGCTAATATCAACAGCGTATAAACCTTTAACAGCCCCAACCAATAACTGATTACTATCACCCAGTGCAAATGACTTCACATTGTTTTGATAGATGTGTACATCGGTTTCGCTTAAATGCTCTAGAGGGCGTACTTGTTGCGTTGCAATATTAAATACATAAGCACCGTCTGTACTGCCAATAAAGATATAGCCATTGTAATGAAACAAGGTACGTACAAATGCATTTTCAAATTGCTCAGGCAGCTTAAATAAAGGAGTAATAGAGCCACTGGCTATATCAAGTTTTGCAAACACTCGCCCTTGTCCAATCCACAAGGATTTATCATCTGTGGCCAACATAGTAAAAACAGACTGCTGAAGAATTTGCTCTTCTGTCACTGGCTTTTTTAGATACTGCTGATAGGTATTTGTTTGCGGGTCATACCTGAAAAGCCCCGCTAACAAGGAAGCAATCCAAATTTGTCCTTCTGGATCTTGGTATATGCGATCAATAATGGTCTCTTCTAACTCACCATTTGGGCCATTAATTGGAATAACCTGATAGCCGTCGTAGCGATTTAACCCTCCTTCAGTAGAGAGCCATAAATAGCCATTATTATCAATAAGCATAGTATTAACGTAGCTTTGAGATAACCCTTCGCTCGGGGATAGCCTTTTTACTTGCGCTGTTGCAGCGAGGCTTATGAGCATAAATAGCACAAACATGGCTGTGATAAACCTATTAATACAGATGCCCATGTGTTTCCTATGCTGATTTAGGGTTGCTGATATTTCAATGCAATAATATTGCGGTGCTTGTATGCATCAAATAGCGTTAATAACTCAGGAGTATATGTTAACACCTGGTTAAAACCAAGTGCCTGATAAAAATCAGTAATATGTTGGTAAGCGAATGTGTAAACAACGTCGGTTTGCTGATTTAAAAGCGTGCTTAACAGCTTTGTTGCAACACCAGTTGAGCGGTATTCAGGGGCCACAAAAACAGTCGATAAAAATAAAAAAGTCGGTTTATGTTGTAAGCGGCACGCCGCAATCATCGTGTGGTTATCGTAAGCGACCCACAGTTGGTCTTGTTTATTTGCGCGACCGCGAACTTTATGTAAGGTATAAAACTTATTTATTAAGGGCGTTTTAACTGGTTCTAATTGTTTTATAACAACCATAGCAAGTAAACTCTAACTTAGCATAAGTGCCAAATATTGCTCAAACTTTTGCTTTAAAAAACCTTGCTCCGCAACAGGACGACTATGCAGGGTGTCGTAAACTTGTTCACGCGTTTTCTTGCCACGCTTAATTTGATATGCCCAAAATGAAGCTTCGTAGTCTAACTGAATTTGATACTTTTGCTCTCGTGGTAAATCACACAGGTTATAACTCATATTACCCCTTTCACTGGCCCGATAAAACTTAGATTATACGTTTAAACTTATAATAAACTAACTCTATAGCGAATAAAAAGAATCTGCCGTAAATAATCTAAGGGGATCAATAATTGTTAAAGATAGACTTTGCTAGATTATGACTAGAAACTGGGCAAAACACAGCCAATTTGTTATTATACCCACCTACTCATTTGCCTCTAATAGACTGGAAATACTGACGTGTTTAAATACTCTAAAGGACTACTTGTATTAATAGGTTTAGTTTTTAGCAATCCGTCATTTGGCCATAGTTACAGCTATACATTTAATCGCCCGCAGAACACCCAGCAAGCAAATTATACTATTGAGCTATTACAATTAGCGTATGCAGATATAGGCTTTAAATTAAATATTATCGATTTTAATCGCCAGAATGCATTATTTGCGGCAAATAATGGCATGTTAGATGGGCAGCTTGCTCGTGATATTAGTATTGAAAGTGCTTACAAAAACTTAATTCGAGTTAATTACCCGTTATTTAAATTTAGTCTTGAGCTTTATAAGCACTGTGAACCCAGCTCTACTAAAACAATGGATAGCGTTGCTATTATAGCCAGCTACCCTGTGCAACAACGATATTTAGACAGTATTGATTTTCAAGGCGAGGTTATTGAAGTAAAAAATAATACCACTCAATTAAATTTACTGATCCAGCAAAAAGTAGAAGCTGCATTACTGATTGATTTTGCGATGGCCAATAAAACTATTCCTCCTGCTTTAGGTTGCTATGAAAAACAAGTGGTTGCTACCTACCCGCTTTATCATTATTTACATAATAGCCATGCGAGTATTGCTTTGCAGCTTGAGACTACACTTAAGAAATTACACAACAATGGCACGGTAGCTAAACTCAGGTCAAAGTACAAACTACAATTTTAAAAATCAAAGCCTTGCTGCCGTGTTGGCGAAGCGGTTTGCTCAGCTTTATTTTTTTGCTGTAAATAACGTTTATAGCGTTGTTGGCATAGGCTCAATACTTTCTTTTTTTGGGCATTGGTTAACGAATTCCACGAAAATCGCTCATCACGACTGCGATAACATCCTTTGCAGTAGCCTCGATTATTAACCAAGCAAATACCTTTACAAGGGCTAGGAATATCAAATATTTCAATTTGTTGCATCAAACCCTCCAGTCTAAAAAAGCATAGCTTGAGTATAGCGCTATTTTTGTGCAAAAAAAAAGCAGCCAATTAATTGCTGCTTTTATCTTAGCTGTTAATTAATGTTCACAGCTTTGTTCATCTACTTGTGTTTTTCTATGATACGGTTTGGCGTACATCGCTAGTACCAAAGATCTTAATTCTTCTGGCACTTTTGCTAAACGCTCTGCAAATTGTGCTGCATCATTTTTATTTATAACCGCTTCAGTACAACCACCCGCAATATAATTGCCTGGGTGCAAATAAAACGAATCAATTATTTGCTTATCAATGGTTTTTGCCAATTCATCGGCACTATCGCAATCTGACTGAATAGGCTGGCCAAACGATAAGTGCACATGCCCTTTGGCTGAACTAAAACCTTCAACAATGCTAGCAATATCTTCACCCGCCGATTTCACATATTTACCATGATGCTGTTTATGGTAAAGCTCTTTTGCCTTAGCTATTGCACAGGGTTCATATTGGTAAGATATTGCAACCGGCACCACTTTTAGTTCTTTAATGTATTCGCCAAATTCTTTCTTTTGTTTACGTCCATTTAGTTGCAGCATTTTTAATAGTGCGGGATCGGTTTGATCTACACCATCTTTGGCACGGCCTTCTTTTTGAGCAATCCAAATAGAATGCCCACTGCTGAGTGAGTCATAAATATAAGCCGATAATTGAGTCAGCGCTTTTAACATCTCCTTTGGAGCTTTAGCTGAGCGTTTTACAATAAAACTTTTATTTAAACGCATAAGCTCTGTAATGTATGGGATTTGCAGTAAGTTATCACCAATCGCAATTCTCACGGTTTTCATTTTATGCTGAAAAAGGCCCCAATTAACCAATGCAGGATCGAGTACAATGTCTCTGTGGTTTGAAACAAAAAGATAGGCTTGATCAGGGTCTAACGCCTCTAAGCCCGAAAAAGTAACGTTTGATGTGGTGCGGTTTACTAATTTATTTAAGTAATGTGCAACTTCATTTTGTACATCTTCAACTGTTTTAACTTTGCCCCATTTTTTACGCAACTGATGCTTTATTATAGCGCGTGCTAAAAACCCAACTGCGGATATAAAGCGTGGCAAATTATACTTTGCTATCACATCAAGAAACGCATTATCGTTAATTAATCGCGTTAATGAGGCGGCAACTTCATCGTCATTGTAAGGTCTTATATCTGCGTACTTATCTTCTAGTTCTATCATTTACTGCATCTACAAAGTTAAAAACGGCGCGCGAAAACGCCCCGTTATGTCTGATTTTGATTATAACTCAAGCAAAAATACGAAACTAGCAATACTAAAGTTCGATTTACTGAGTTTTCATAGCGTTATAGTTTAGTACTGAGCATCATTGCCAGATTAACCGCTCATGTGTATAAACTATAGCTATTAATTATTAATTCAAATGGATAGACCTTACTAATAGCACTTTGTTCAAGTTAACTTAGCAAGGCAGTTGGTCATAATAACATGCAAGTTAACCCTCAGTGGGCAGACCACATTTAAATATGACTTTACTCCTGTTAATGTGAACACAATAAGCTAAGTCTAAATAAATCTATAACATTCAATTAAATAATGATCTTTTTATCTGCGTACAGAGGTTACTCCCTCTCTAACACATACACATATTAGGACACACCGTGAATATAACAATTCTTGATAACGCAACACTGGCAAACACGTCACTGGATGGTATTTCAGCACTTGGAGAGCTCACAGTGCATCAGCTAACTAGCCCTGAGCAAGTATTAGCGCATAGCCAAAATGCAGAAGTTTTAATCACCAACAAAGTGGTGATTAATCGTGACACTATGATGCAATTAAAATCATTAAAGCTCATTTGTGTTAGTGCAACGGGTACCAATAATGTTGATTTAAATGCCGCGAAAGACTTAGGTATAGCAGTTACTAATGTTGCCGGTTATTCGACCCCTTCTGTTGTTCAGCATACCTTTTCGTTGATCACTAACTTATTAGGTAATACTCACCGCTATCAAGCAGATTGTCAGCAAGGCGCGTGGCAAAAAAGTGAGATGTTTTGTCGACTGGATTACAACTTTAATGACATCCAGGACAAAACATTAGCCATTATTGGTGGTGGCACTTTAGGTAATGCAGTATCTAAAGTGGCTGAAGCGTTTGGCGCCAATGTAATTATTGCAGAGCGTAAAGGCGCGGCGTGTCGCAACGGACGCACCCCGTTTGAAACAGCAATAAAAACAGCGGATATTATTAGCGTTCACTGCCCACTTAATGATGAAACGCGCGACTTAATTACACTTAATGAATTAAAAATGATGAAGCCAACTGCGCTAATTATTAATACCGCACGCGGTGGGATTATCAATGAAGCTGACTTAGTAGAAGCATTAAAAGCCAATATTATTGCCGGTGCGGGCGTTGATGTACTTACCAAAGAGCCCGCTGAGCTGACCAATCCTCTGGCTAATTATACGGGTGATAACTTACTACTTACACCACATATAGCGTGGGCGAGCACTGAATCTATCGTGCGTTTAGTAAAAGAAGTGAGTTTAAATATTACAGCATTTAGTCTACACGAGTCGCGTAACCGCTTGGTTTAATGCCATAAAAGTAACTTAGTCAAAATTACTAAAAAGTGGCTTTTTAGATTTATATTTTAAAAAAGCCACCACCCCACCAAACATAATAAAAACAAGCCATTGATTTTTAAGAGTTTAAAAACTGGCCTAGTCTTTGCTATATTGTCTTTAATTAATCATCTAGGGTAATAAAAAATGAAAAAAACACTTTTAATCGCTGCACTTACCGCTCCTTTTTTAACGGGTTGTGTAATCGCTGTATCAGATGGCGAAGCAGAGGGTCACTGGGCAGGTAATAGCTCTTCAAGTTGGCAAGCAACACATAAAAACAATCGTGAAATCATTTCAGGCTTGGCAATGGATAGCTCGTATCAGTCGGTGTTAAACCAACTAAAAACACCTAACTTCACTGAATTGTTAAAAAAACAGGATGATGTTTACCAAGTCTTGTTCTACGCAACGCACAGCATTCATTCAGATGGGAAAATGACCAAAGATGAATGCACACCGCTCGTTTTCAAAAATGATAAATTAGTGGGTATTGGTAGCTCAGCGTTATTGATGCTAACAAATTAAGCTCTCGAAAATACTATTGGGCGCTAATTTGATTGCGCCCTGACTTTTTAGCATTATATAAACCTGAGTCAGCCTCTTCTAATAACGCTTTCTCGGTGTATGCTTGACTGCTCTCACTTGAGGCAATTCCAATACTAATAGTAATGTGTGAAGCATTTAAAGATGCGTTGTGTTCTATATTCAAGTCATTAATAGCTTTGCGTAATTTATTAGCAAACGCAATAGCGCCTTGCTGATTGGTTTCTGGTAATACTGCAACAAACTCTTCACCACCATAACGGGCAACAAAATCACTGCCACGTTCACATTGCGCCACTAATGTTTGCGCCACTGCTTTTAAACACTCATCGCCAGCACGATGACCGTAGTAGTCGTTATAGCGCTTAAAGTGATCAATATCGATAAGCAGTACACACATGGAGGAATTATTACGCTTACTTCTTCGCCACTCTCGTTCTAAGTTTTCATCTAAATAACGTCTGTTAGGTATTTCTGTTAAACCATCAATAGACGCAAGCATTTCTAATAAATCGTTTTTTTGCTTAATGAGTAATTGATTACGCACACGCACTTTAACAATAGAGGCATAAAATGGCTTAACAATGTAATCCATTGCGCCTAACTCTAAGCCTTTTGCTTCGTCTTCATGAGAGCTATTCGCTGAGATAAAAATAATGGGGATTGTATGGCTTAGGCTGCTTTCTTTAAGCTCCACCAGCACGTCGTAACCATTCATGCCTGGCATAATAATGTCTAAAATAATTAAGTCTACTTGTGTGTGCTTAACAAATACCAACGCCTCTTCACCACTAGCCACTAAGTAAACCTCATGCTCGTCACTTAGGGTTTTTTCTAAAATGATTCGGTTAAGCGCATCGTCATCTACAATTAATATTTTTGCTTTATTTATCATTGCTTACATCTAAACTTTTTATATAAATTTGCACTTGCTCTAACTGTATTATTAATTCTTTAATTGCAGCTGCGGCGTGCTCGCCGCCCGCTTTTAATACCTGCTCAGTGTGTTGAGCACACAATAATAATCGGTTAAAACCTAAATTTCCTGCTATCCCTTTTAAACTATGCACTAAGCGTACCATTTCAATACTAGGGTTGTTGTTTTGAAGCTCAGCTGAATATGACTCACTTAATGTCGCTAACTTGTCTAACATACTGTGCAGTACAGAGTGATCATCGTCAAACTGAGACAAAGCAAAGGCTTTATCGAAAAAACATGGCGTAGCGATGCCAAGGCTTGCGATTGCTGTAAATAAAACTGGCGCAACCACAGGCTTAGTTAAATGTTTATTCATCCCACCATTGAGTGAGCGCGAAATGTCGGCTGGTTCACTATGCGCGGTTAATGCAAAAATAGGTAATTGCTGAGCGTCAAACTGTTGGCGTATTATTTCAGTCGCTTGATAGCCATCAATTTTGGGCATTTGAATATCCATTAAGACTAAGTCGGGGCGTAAGCTACTTACCAATTCAATCCCTTTTTGCGGGTCATTGATCGTAACAACATTTACTCCAGCTTGACTCAAAATACTGCTAATAATATCGAGGTTCAATGGATTATCGTCTATCGCTAACACTAATATTCCTGAGACTGTATCACGCGGTTTTTGTGCTTTGTTTTCAATTGCCTTCACTATTTTTTGCGAGCTCAAATTAAGTAATCGCTGTGCAAGTGCGCTTGAGGGTAAGAACTGGGTAATAAGGGAATCATTTATTGGTGGCTGTTCGTCTTGATTATCTGTAATAACAACAATCGAAATAGCAGCTGTACGCAGTGTTGCTTTTATTTTTGGTGTTAAAAAGGCCGACAGCTCACACGCATCAATGATTATTGTGTGCGCTTGCAGCAAATATTCTGGTTCAGCGATTACCCTATTAAGCGTTTGGTTATTAATAACAGGATACGCTTTAATTACTTGATTAAGTAACGTACTTTTAGCGCTAGTAATTACTAATAACTTATTTTCATCACGAGTAACTTTGTTGGTATCGGTCGCTAAATCGAGCGTAAAGTAAAAATAGCAACCTTGTCCTTTATCGCTATCAAGTGAAATTTCCCCGCCCATTAATGCCACACTGTGTTTTACTATTGCCAGCCCTAAACCTACTCCTTGATGCTGACGAGTGGATGACTCATCGCCTTGGGTGAAGGCATCAAATAAACGGCGTTGATCGGCTTGAGCAATCCCCTCACCTGTATCTATAACCCCAAAACAGATACGCTGCAACTCATTACGGCTACTTGGCTGTAACTGCATTTTTAATGTCACGTTGCCTGTAGGAGTAAATTTAACAGCATTGGTTAATAAGTTACCTAACACTTGTTGCAAACGAATGGAGTCGCCAACTAAAAAAGGGGAAATATGTGGGTCAATATCAACTTTTAGCTGTATCTGCTTTGCTTGGCATAAAGGCAAAATTAAGCTTTCGCAGGTATCAATCAAATCAACTAGGCATAAAGGCGCTAATTGCAGCGTTGCTTCATTACTTTCAACACGCGCAAAATCAAGCATACTATTAAGCATTTGTAATAAATTATTGGCTGCATACGTCGCTTGGCTGGTCAGTTGCACTTGTCGCTGCGTTAATCCATGCTCTACTAACATGTCTAATAGCCCTAGTATGGCATTGAGAGGAGTACGTATTTCGTGGCTCAAATTAGCAATAAAGCGACTTTTAGCCAAGGTGGCTCGCTCTGCATCATCTTTGGCTTTCGTAAGCTCAGTAACATCTTGAATATGAATAACATAATATAGCGGCTGAGCATTCTCATTCCAAATTAATGACATACTCAACTGCAACCAAGCATTTAATTGAGTGTGCGCAAAAGTTAAATGAAACACCTGTTTTTTGTTGTGCAGTAGTTGCTGCAGCAAGGCTTCGAGTTCTTGCCACTGCGTGTCACTAAATAGTGTATCAAACGGGGTATCTGTTAATTGATGATGTTTGGTAAACAGTTTTCGCGCGGCTTTATTAACCTGTAAAATAGCGTACTCAAGTGAAAGTAAAAACACCCCATTAGCAGCAAATTCAATGGCACTTCTAAATTTAGATTCCGACTCTTTTAATGCATATAGAGTATGTTGCTGCGCAGTAATATCGCGACCAATTCCCATTGTGCCTAGCAATTGGCGCTGTTCATCATAAAACGGAGCAATCGTTAACTGATAAGTTTGCTTAGCAACGTCTATACGCTGCTGAATTTGCATTTTATGCTGTAATGCTTGCTGCTCCAGCCGCTGGATTTGCTCGTAGCTGCGACTAATGCTATGCATATTTTGACCAATAAGTTCGCTTTGGCTCTTACCTATAAACTGCTCAAATGCTTTATTACAACCTAAAAAGGTGCCGTCTGTATTTTTAAAATATATAAAGTCAGGCACGCTGTTAAGTACTGTATTTAGCAGGGCTAAATGCCGCTCTTTTGCTTGGTCGCTATGTTTTAATTTTTCAGATTTGAGCTGCACCTGCTCATCTAACTTTTTATTAGCATTTTGCAATGAAATAACTAAACGTTCATTTTTCGCAAAAATAGCTTTCACCCTAGCAAACCAAGGTTGCCAATTTAATGGTATTTTGTAATTTAAATATCCCGAGTTGTCATCGTTATGATGTTCTAAGTAACGCATTAGCTCTGTCATAGGTCTGATAAATATACGCTTGCTTAACCAAAAAAAGACATAAAACATCAAGCATAAAAATAACGCTAATGAAATAAACTCCAACACCACTTCTTGCACAAGGCTGCTGGTCAGCATTTGCTCATCAGCAAGAAACCCTAAATGAATCGGGCTCTGATCTGAGGGTTGAATTAAAAAAAGCAGTTCAGACAGGGTTGTACGCTTTGGTGAGCGCGTATTAATTTGAGGCCAGTATGTCGAAAAATTTATTGCTTGGTTAATTGACTGCTGTGAACTGGCAATAATTTGATTTGCTTGATTAATAAAAACATACTCACCTTGCTTAGAGGTGATTTTGTTTAACCAGCCAGAGATGGCCTGCAAGTCATAAATTAAAATAATATAATCAGATGAATTTCGCTCACGCTGACGGCCAATCGCAAAATATGCTTTATTACCCAGATTAATGACTGCACTCGAAGCCAATTTGGCTGCTGACGGTAAGGGTTTAAAGTCGCCATTCAATAGCGGGATAAATATATTATTTTGAGTATTGTCGCGCCGAGTTAAGTATGCAAACCCACGTTCATCAACATACGCAACAGAATGCACAGATGAAAGCAGCGCTAAGGTGGTATTAAAAGAGGGTGCAAGCGATATTACCTGCTGCCACTGTAACAGTGCCGACTCAGAAGAACTAAACTGGCCTTTACCTGCAATTTCACCGTTTAAATGTTCAAATTGGCGATAATAATAATGCTCATATTGGTTAATGTTTTCTGTAAGATTATAATTTTCTACAAGAAAAGTTTGCTTGTTATACATAACAAACATTGCATCAACCAAGTCCCCCATTGCTTGCATATCATGATCAAGCTGCGCAGATAATGCATTAAAATCAGTGGTCTTTTTTGTTATTGCACGTTCCATTTTTATATTATAAAAATGCAAACACAAAAAAGAGGCCACTAACAAAGGCAGTGCTAGCGCCACAAAAACAGAGCGATGATAATGTTCTAACGGCAAAAATTTCAACAAGTTACCTAATTATTGGCTCAAAAATCAAACTGTAGACTATCGAGCCAAGATGTTAAGCGCAAGTTATAAATTCTCCTCGGCAAATGACGCTAGTCGACTTCTTACTACACCATTAAGATTAACAGTAGCGCCGCCTTCAAAGTGCTTAAATCGCTCCACAATATAGGTAAGTCCAGAGGTAACAGCGGTTAAATAGTTACTGTCTATTTGTGCTAAATTTCCGGTACAAATAAGTTTAGTTCCTTCACCACAACGGGTAATAATGGTTTTGAGCTGAGAAGCCGTTAAGTTTTGGCTTTCATCTAAAATCACCACCGCATTTTGAATACTTCGCCCACGCATGAAGTTCACCGATTTAAACTGAACATTGGCTTTTTCCATAATGTAATTACGGCTTGAAACAGGGTTCTCATCTCCTTTATGCAGCACCTCTAAGGTATCGGTTATGGCAGCCAGCCAAGGCGCCATTTTCTCTTCCTCGGTGCCAGGTAAAAAGCCAATCGATTCGGCAATTTCAGGGGTGTTTCGGGTTACAATCACTTTATCGTAAACACCTTTTTCAATCACCATTTCCAGTGCACATGCAAGCGCCAGTAAGGTTTTACCACACCCCGCAGGGCCGGTTAAAATAACAAGTTCAATAGAGGTATCGAGCAGTGCATCTAGTGCCATTGCTTGGTAAATATTTTTTGGCTTTATTCCCCAAGCACTTTGATGCATTAGTCGCTCTGCTCCAATATCTTTAATGGTAATATGCTCACCATCGTAAGATTTGACTCTAGCGGCAAACTGATCGCCATCATCAAGTAAATACTCATTACAAAACACATCTGGGATTAAATCTTTAGGGATATGATGGACTGTTTCACGCCCGTGTTGCTCAGTGTTACACTCGCCAACATGCTGCCAAAAATCACCAGTAATTTTTTTATAGCCGCTGGTAAGTAAGGCGATATCGTCAATAAGCTGATCGGTACGGTAATCTTCAACATATTTAAGCCCCGCCCCTTTGGCTTTTAAGCGCATGTTGATATCTTTAGTAACCAGTATGACTTTTTTATCACTGTGCTGATTTTGTAAGTGCACCGCGCAATTAATAATGCGGTGGTCGTTTTCATTGCCCGGTAAGCCGGAAATAGAATCGGCAAATAAATGGTCATTTACAATCAGTAAGCTTCCCGTTAATCCGCCTTGTTTATTACTTGGTAGCGCAACCCCTTGTAACATTTGCTCGGGAGAGGCCTGGCTGAGCACTCCATCAAGTCCACGAATGGCCACTCGGGCATCGCGACTTACATCGTGTTTTCTGTCTTTAATGTGATCAAGCTCTTCTAATACCGTCATTGGAATAACCACTTGGTGTTCTTGAAATGACAAATACGCGAGGGGTTCATGAAGCAATACATTGGTATCTAGCACATACATTTTACTATCAAGGTTCGAAGCTTTTTCCATAGCACTTTCCTTACGTTTTATGATTTTTATGCTATACCCAATAAACTAATCAGTGTGACTAATAAACTTGATTAATTACTTAGGTATAATTTGAGTTTAGTCTATTTGTCATAAAAGTCTGTTTTATGACAAATATCATTTAGTTTGAATTTCCTACAAAATCGGCGCACTAATCAGTGCTTATAGATAGGAATAATTCACACTTATAAAATTAATTAAAAGTCAGGCAAATAGCGCCTTGCAGTGGTGTTATCTAACAGGTAACATAGCCGCCTTTTTCTTCATAGACGAGACATACATGAATTTTTCCTTAGGTCAGCGTTGGATCAGTGATACAGAGTCAGATTTAGGATTGGGCACCGTTGTTGCCATTGATGGCCGCCAGGTCAGCATTTTATTTCCTGCCAGTGGTGAAAACCGTGTTTATTCTTCTGCAGAAGCTCCGGTAACCCGCGTAGCATTTAATCCTGGTGATGTGATCCGAAGCGTTGAGGAGTGGGAATTACAAGTTGAGTCAATTGAAGTACAAGGCGAATTACTGTGCTATCACGGTGAACGTATTGATAACGGTGAAAAAGTACAATTAAAAGAGACCTTTTTAGACCATTTTATTAAATTTAATAAACCACAAGACCGTTTATTTGCAGGCCAAGTAGACCGCTTTGATCGATACACTTTGCGCTACCAAACTTGGTTACACCAATTTGAACGCCAACAGTCACCTATTAAAGGTTTAATTGGCCAACGTGCCAACCTTATTCCGCATCAGCTTTATATTGCCCAAGAAGTAGGTAAACGTTTTGCGCCACGTGTACTACTTTCTGATGAAGTAGGTTTGGGTAAAACCATCGAAGCTGGCATGATTTTACACCAACAAATTATTACTGGTCGCGCCAGCCGTGTGCTCATTGTGGTACCTGAGAACTTGCAGCACCAATGGTTAGTAGAAATGCTACGCCGTTTTAATTTACGTTTTTCTATTTTTGATGAAGAGCGCTGCGACGAAGCGTTTGCTGATTCACCTAACGTATTTGATACCGAGCAACTGGTGCTTACCAGCCTTGAGTTTTTAACTAAGAAAAAACGTTGGTTTGAACAATCTACGTTGGCCGACTGGGACTTATTAGTCATTGATGAAGCCCATCATTTAAGCATTAACAACAATAAACCTAGTGCCGAATACCAACGTATGGCTGAGCTGAGTCAAGACATTCCGGGGCTAATTTTATTAACAGCAACGCCAGACCAACTGGGTCATCGTAGCCACTTTGCACGCTTACAACTGCTCGACCCAGATCGCTTTTACGACTACGACGTATTTAAAGAAGAAGAAGCAAACTACAAAGATGTAGCCGAAGCTGCTAACCAACTACTGCAAGAGCAATCATTAGATGATAACGCTAAAGCAACCTTGATTGAGCTATTAAAAGAAACGGATATCACCGATATTCTTGAAACAGCACAACAAGGCGACCTTGAAGCACGTAAAGAAATTTTAAATATGCTTTTAGACCGTCACGGTACTGGCCGCATCTTATTTAGAAATAGTCGCAGTGGTATTGATGGTTACCCAAGTCGTAAATTACACGCCTACCCTATGGCTTTACCTAAGCAATACAAAACAGCAATGACTGTACTAGGTAATATGAGCGGCATTCAAAATGCTGAACTCAGTGCACAGCGTGCACTTTTCCCTGAAAAAATATTTCAAGAGTTTGAAGGTGAAAGCGCCAGTTGGGGTTTATTTGACCCGCGTGTAGATTGGCTGATCGAAACGCTAAAAACTCTCAAACGTGAAAAAGTATTACTCATTTGTGCTAAAGCCGAAACCGCAATCAGCCTTGAGCAAATATTACGTGAACGCGAAGCAATTAAAGCCTCGGTTTTCCACGAGGGCATGTCGATAATTGAACGAGACCGCGCCGCGGCGTTCTTTGCCGATGAATACGATAATGCTCAAATATTATTGTGTTCTGAAATTGGTTCAGAAGGCCGTAACTTCCAATTCTCACATCATTTAGTGTTGTTTGATTTACCGCTCAACCCAGATTTACTTGAGCAACGAATTGGTCGCTTAGACCGCATAGGACAAACACAAGATGTGAACATTCATGTGCCTTACTTTGAAAATACGGCACAGGAAGTGTTATTACGTTGGTACAACGAAGGCCTAGATGCATTTGAAAGCACTTCAACCACAGGACAGTTATTATATAAAGAATTTAGCGAAGACTTACTTGAATATATTGCAGCTCATAATTGTGACGAAGATGAGCTAGACCCATTGCTTGAGCAAGTAGCACAAAAGAATGCAGTATTACGTAAGCAAATGGAAAGTGGCCGAGATCGCCTACTAGAACTGCATTCATCAGGGCAAGGCGCTGCTGATTCACTCGTAGCTGACATTGAAAAACTCGATAATCAGTTTGAGCTACCAAGTTACATGATCAATGTGTTCGACACCTTTGGCGTAAGCCAAGAAGATAAAGGTGAAAACACTATTATTTTAAAACCCACTGAGCATATGCTTAATGCCTCATTCCCTGCTTTAAAAGAAGATGGCATGACGGTAACATTTGACCGTGATACCGCTCTTTCGCAAGAAGATGTGCACTTTATCAGTTGGGATCACCCTATGGTGCAAGGCACTATGGACATGATTTGCGATGATGACTTTGGTAGTGCGTCAGTGGCGTTACTTAAAAACAAAAAGTTACCACCAGGAACATTCTTTGTTGAGCTAATCTTTGTTGCCGAGGCGATGGCACCAAAAGTACTGCAAGTGGGCCGCTTTTTACCGCCTACGCCTATTCGTATTTTACTCGATAAGAGCAGTAATAACTTAGGCGAAAACGTTGACTTTGATGGCTTTAATCAACAGTTATCTGCGGTAGGTCGCCAAACAGCAAGTAAATTAGCCGGTGCATTACAAAGTGCGGTTCATCCGATGATCAACACAGCAAAAGACATGGCGCAACAAAAGCTGGATGTTATTCGTGCAGAGTCATTAGCTAAAATGCAAACATCGTTGAGTGAAGAGCAACAGCGTTTAGAGGCACTGAAACAAATAAACCCAAATATTCGCCAAGAAGAAATTACTTTTTACGACAAACAACGCAATGAGCTAACCGCACATATTGAAAAAGCGCAGTTAAAACTCGATGCAATTCGTTTAATTGTGGTTTCGCACTAGAGGATATAGCTGTCAGTCGTTAGTTAAAGGTCAACTAACGTGTGCATTGAAAAAGCGCGATATTTATATCGCGCTTTTTACTTGAGCCTTTGCGCTCGCTCCACTAAAATAGCGCACTTCAAAATCACTGAGGTCTGCCGTGTTAGTTAATTACAATCCCCCTATGAGCCCGTATTTAACTATACTGTTTCAAGACGATGATTTACTTATTGTAAATAAGCCTAGCGAGTTACTCACCGTACCAGGTAAAGACCCAAAACATGCCGATAGCTTAATTAATCGCGTCAACCGTGTTTTTCCTACGGCTAAAATTGTTCACCGTTTAGATATGGCTACCTCAGGGATACTTTGCTTGGCAATGAACAAAGCCGCTCACCGCCATTTAAGTATGCAATTTCAAGAGCGTGAAACGGCAAAGCGTTACATTGCGCGAGTTTATGGGCAACTTGAAAGTGAAACGGGCTCAGTTGACTTACCGCTTATTTGTGATTGGCCGAACCGTCCTAAGCAAATGGTTGATCACGACAATGGCAAGCCCTCGCTTACTCATTTTAAAGTGCTTAAGCGCGAAGCACAGGCAACCCGTGTAGAGCTTACTCCTATTACTGGGCGCTCCCACCAGCTGCGAGTACATATGCTAAGCTTAGGCCACCCTATTTTAGGCGATCGTTTATATGCCCACAAAGACGCACTTGCTGCGGCTCCTCGCCTACAGCTGCATGCACAAATGCTACAACTCAAACACCCTTTAACAGAGCAAGTACTTACTTTTGAAGCTGAACCCGAGTTTTAAATAAACACGCAAATAGCTAAACTTTTATAGCCTCGCGCCGATACCTAAATAATCTTTATTGTTTGGGTTCATTATGGTTGTTGCGCAATTTATAAAAATGTCACTCTGTGCATTATCAGCTGTTTGCATATTAATGCATTGGCAAACATATGCAGTGGAACATATAGCTCCTACAGCCCACTCAACTATTATTGAAAATGATATTAAACGCTTAGCACCAGGGGATGAAATTAAAACCATTGAGCTTGGCGACACACCATTTTTAACCTTACATCGTGAATACATGAGCGCTGATTTTAGAGGTGTGGTGATTCTAATACCCGACTGGCAATCGAGCCCTACAAACAATTCTGGCATGAACTTTTTGCGCAAAGAGTTAAATAACCATGGCTATAGCACTTACGCTATGACGGTGCCCGATATTAATTGGCAAGCTGCTGAGCAGAGCAGCGAGGCAAATAATCAACCGACTGCAGCAGATAACAGCACGCCAACTGAGCCGCCTCATCATGTTGATTATATTGAGCAGGTCAATATTGATGTACTAGATAATTACAAAACAAATTTAATTGCTCGCTATGAGGCACTTTATCAGCAAGCGAGTGAAGCCTCGAATGATATTGTGGTTATTGCTCAAGGAACCAGTGCGGGAGTATTAATGGAGCACTATGCTGATTTTTCAGATTTACAGATCAATGCATTTATTAGTTTAAGTAGCTTCTTACCAAATTCACAGCGTAATGCGCGTTTGAGCCAAACCACCTCTTTAGTGACACCGGCGTTATTAGATATTTATTTTTCAGGCGATCATAACGATATTTTAATGAACCTTAAAAACCGTCAGCGTTGGGTTAACCGTAATGCAAAGTTTGATTACCGCCAGCGCCAGCTATTTGGATTGCGCGATGCGCCGCAGCAACATGCACGCTTGAGCAAAGAAATAGACGGTTTTTTACGCCGCCTTTTTTAAATACTCGTAAGCGGCTTGAATATCTTGGCTTTTTTTAACCGCGACTTCCATCATGTGCTTAGGTAAACCTTGCGATACCAGTTTATCAGGATGGTGCTGAGCCATAAGCTTTCGGTACGCTACTTTAATATCACGTTGCGACGCATCTTTATTTAGCCCTAACAAGGCCAATGCCTGCGAGCGATTCATATCATTATTTGGCGGTACATGATGTCCTGAGCCTTCTCGGTAACTACTACTTTGACTTTGCTGCTGCCTAAAGCGCTGTTGTTGCTGCCTAAAATTAAACTCTGCTTGATAACGTTTTAGTACAAAGGCAAAGTGTGCTTTAGATACCCCCAACTGCTTGCTTACTTCTTGCAGTAATTGCTTTTCTTGCGCGGCAAGCACGCCATCAGAAAACGCCATTTGAATTTGAATTTCTAAAAATAACTGTAGTAAATCGTAACGTTTAGCAAAACGTTCTTTAAAGTCATAAACCGTGTCTTTGAGTGAAAAGTCGCTGTCTTTACCCGATTGAAATGCCTGCTGCGCTTCACGGCGCTCTTCGCCTTTTAAGCCCATTTCATCCATAAATAGCGTCGCAGCTTTAATATGGGTTTCGCTTATTCGTCCATTTGACTTGGCGATATGCCCCATTACTGCAAAGCAGCTAGAAAAAAACAGTGCTTGGCGCTCGTTAACATCATCGCCTTTAAAAAGGTTAGAGAAGCCACCAGCCTGATCAAAGTCTTTCTTTAGACTTTTATCAAACATATGGCCTAGGTATAAGCCTAAAATGGCGCCAAATATTTTGCCAAACATAAAACCAAAACAGAAACCGAGAATTTTTCCCCACATTTTAAAACTTACCTCTAGTGTTTTATATTTAGCTTATGGTGCTAATTGTTGGTTAAGAGTCGATAAACGCTCTGGTGTGCCTATATCGTCCCATTGGCCAATATAGAGTTCAGTGGAGACTAAATGTTCATTTAATTTTTCACGCAGTAAAGGCCCTAACGGGAGAATACCTGGGGGAAGCCCTTCAAAGAAATCAGCCTGATAACGGCCAATTCCAGAAAAAGTATAGCGCTGTTCACTATTAGGTAAGTGGCTTAGCGTAAAATCACCATCTGGGTTATGCGCAGGATTTTCAACCAATACAATGTGCGCTTCTTTTGGCTGTAAATGCAGCTGCATTAATGCACTAACATCGTAATCGCTGTAAACATCACCATTAATAACAATAAATGACTCATCTAATAAAGGAAGTGCTTGAATAATTCCGCCTGCAGTTTCAAGCCCGCCAGTTGCTTCCTGGCTATAGGTAATACTTACCCCCCATGCACTGCCATCTGCAAAGTAGGTTTTTATTTTATCTCCTTGCCAGGCGAGATTAATCACAATCTGCGTAATACCAGCTGCTTTTAAGCGCATAATATGATGCTCAATAAGTGGTTTACCTGCCACACATAACATAGGTTTTGGCAACTGTGCGGTGAGCGGCATCATACGTTTACCGCGTCCTGCAGCTAAGATCATGGCCTTCATAGTTGTTCCTCTTTTAACCGCTGCTGTACTTTTGGTACTACGTAATTTTTTACCCAATCAGACAAGTCACTAAGCTCTGGATACTCTGCCGCCACTTCAACAATATACGCTAGTGTTGGTAATATATTGGTTAAGTAACCTTTTTTGCCATCCCGTAAATACAAGCGACAAAAAATACCCGCTGCTTTTAAATGGCGCTGCAAGCCAGTTAAATCAAACCAATACTTAAATTGTGCGAATGACTCGTTAGTTATTAAACTTTGTCGCTTAAATTCGTCATAACCAAACTCAAGTAAATGAGTCAGCTCGTCGTTGGGCAATTTAAAATAACAATCTCTTAAAAGCGAGACTAAGTCATAACATAACGGACCTTGTACCGCGTCTTGATAATCAATAATTGCCCATTGCTGCTCGCAGCGCATAATATTACGGCTATGGTAATCACGATGCATAGTCACTGTGGGTTGTTCAAGCAGTGTATTGATTAGCAGCGCAGTACTTGTTTGCCAAATATTTTGTTGCTCAGCGCTGAGCTCTGTACAAATAAAATCATTAACTAACCAATTTTTAAAAATATCCAGCTCAAGTGCAATAAAGTCATGGTCATACGGATTCATTGACGGAGCTTTAGGCGTTTTAGCCCACTTGGCACTTAAACTGATCAGCTGCTGGTAATACTCGCTGCGATTGGCATCATCAAGCAAGTCAGCTAAATGGGTGTTACCCAAATCACTTAAAATAAAAAAACCTTGCTGCTCATCACTATGAATAATGGATGGTAATAAAAACCCCTGCTCAGAAAACACCTTATTTAATGCAATATAAGGGACGTTGTTAACTTTTTTTGGATCTGAGTCCATCACAATAAAGCTTTTATTTTCAGCGCTTAACCTATAATAACGGCGAAAACTGGCATCTGCGGTTATTGCATCAAGCGCGCAGGATTGCTCACTAAAGTGAGTATTAATAAACTGTTGTAAACTCTCAAAACGTGTCATTTTATAAGCTATCTATTTTTCACTAATTACTTTGCTATTGTTTTCCTTTATTATGTATAGCTTGTAACTAATCACAGAGCATAAAGGTCGATAAATGAGCAAAACCTGGGGCATTTTGATGCTAAGCGTACTGAGCGCACCATCGCTTGCCGAAACTGAACTGACACACAACTTTTGTGGCACTTCAATGCAAACCAGAGCTTGGCAACCGCTAGCTGGCCTTGAGCTTGGAACGGTTGATATCAGCGCTGATGACGTTGAGCTTTTAGGCACACAAAGCGCTGAATTTACTGGTAATGTT
Source organism: Pseudoalteromonas sp. Scap03 (assembly GCF_013393115.1). GTDB lineage: Bacteria > Pseudomonadota > Gammaproteobacteria > Enterobacterales > Alteromonadaceae > Pseudoalteromonas. The sequence goes on from NZ_VDEU01000001.1 coordinate 264,849, forward strand.
GATATTAACACCGTTAACATGAGTTTGTCCGCACAATCAGCACTGATTGATAAACAACGCGGCCTACTCAATGCCACCGGCCCTATTACCTACCGCGATTATGTGAGTAAAGTTCAAAGTGCGGGCTTAAACGCCGATTTAAACAACTCAGCCTTTAGCTTATTAGGTGCACAATACAGCCTAACACAACAGCAAGGCAAAGGCGGCGCGGAAAAACTCACCATAGACAAGTCTGGCTTAATGCTGATGAATGCAAGCTTTACTGCTTGCCCGGGTAATACGCCAGTATGGGCGATTGAAGCCGACGAAATTAATTTATCGCGAGAAGAAGGCTGGGGTGAAACCTACAATGCGGTGCTACGTATTTTAGACACGCCAGTGCTCTATTTACCCTATTTTACTTTCCCACTTGATGAGCGCCGTAAATCAGGCTTATTAACACCCAGCTTTTCAAGCTCAGATCGCTATGGTTTAGAGACTATTACGCCTTATTATTGGAATATTGCTCCAAACTATGATGCAACCATTACGCCGCGTTATATGTCACGCAAAGGTTTACAGCTACAAACTGAATTTAGATATCTAACTCCAGAACACCAAGGTTTAGTGGCTGTCGAATACTTAAATAAAGATGACTCAGAGCCTGAGCTTGACGAGCGTTTTTTGTTTCATTGGCAACAAAAAAGCTATATAGGCGAAGACTGGCGAGCCAGTATTGATATAACCAATGTCAGTGATGATAATTACCTTACTGATTTAAACTCAACTTATGCAAGTAAAACCGATACTCAGCTTTATCGTACCGGCTCACTAACTCACATGGGCGAGATGTGGCGTACTGATATAAAAATACAAAACTTTGAAGTACTCGGTGACCACTTAGAGTCATATACAGCCTTACCTCAAGTTAGCTTTACACAAACTACGCCGTGGAAAATTGATTACTTCGATTTTACTGTTTCAGGGGAGCTGAGCCACTTTACTAATAGCTCAGCGGTGATTGACCAAGCAACTCGCGTGCATATAGAACCTAAAGCACGCTTTGATTACAAAGAATATGCTTGGTCATTTTTATCTGAAGTAAGCCTGCTACAAACTAACTATAAACAAGACGGCAACTTACAGGGCACTCAATATAGCGAGACGGTCTCGCGCACATTGCCGAAACTCCGCTTATATTCTCAGCTTAACTTTGAGCGCGACACCTCAATTTTTATCGACGATGGCATTCAAACCTTAGAACCACAAATTCAGTATTTATATACACCAAATAAAGATCAGTCCGATATTGGCTTATACGATACCACTAAATTACAAGATGACTTTTTTGGCCTATTCAGGGATGCACGTTTTTCAAGTGTTGACCGTATTGCCGCTGCAAATCAATTTACGCTTGGGGCAACCACCCGTTTATTTGATAAGAAAAATGAAGAAGTATTTAATTTCAGTGCTGGCCAAATATTTTATTTAAGTGATTCAGCCAAGCCCACAGAGCAAGGGCTTAACAGCGACAGTAACTACAATGCCTTGTTTGCAGCGCAAACCATGTTACATTGGCACCGCCGCTGGTATTTATCCGGTGGTATTCAGTACGATACGGATGGCAAGCAAATTATCCAGTCAAATGTTACCTTAGATTATAAAGGTGACAATAATCAGCTGGTTCAATTGAACCATCGCTATGCAAATGATGTCTCAGGAAATACAATCGAACAAGCGGGCTTATTTACAAGCATTCCTATCAGTGACGAATGGCAGTTTATTGCAAGTTACCATCGCGACCTTGATAATAACCGCAGCATTGAAGTATTTAGTGGATTACAGTATGAATCGTGTTGTTGGGCGTTCCAAATTACTGGTCACCGCCAAATTGAAACTGATTTAAATCAGTCAATTGGGCAACCCCAAGCCACTTTTGATTCGAGCATTCGTTTGAATTTTGTATTAAAAGGGCTTGGTAGTAAAAGCCGTTATGATGCTCAAAAATTATTACAACAAGGTATTTTTGGTTATCGTAGGCCGTATTTTCTTAATGACTAAGCTGCATTTTGTATAGTAAAAATTTACAAATAACTATATCAATCTAGTCGCCTTTAGCATTACAACAGTACTATTAGTAAGAGTAGTAAAAAGAATATGAATTTAAAAAAATTATTAACATCAGCAGTTTTAACGTTTAGCTTATGCCAAAGTGCATTCGCCGCACCGGTCGAAATAGATAAAGTGATTGGTATTGTAAACCAAGGCGTTATTTTAAAAAGTGAAGTAGACACAATTGTTGATCGTGTTAAAAAACAAGCAGAAGAACAAAATCAACAGCTGCCAAAAGACGAAACACTGCGTGTACAAGCAATTGAGCGCTTAGTTAATCAAACGCTAATGATGCAAATGGCTGAGCGTATGGGCTTAGAGATTTCAGATAGCCAGCTCGACCAAACACTCGCCAACATGGCCAAAGAGCAAGGCGGTACAATTGCTGATTTACGTCGTACTATTGAAGCGTCGGGTGAGAGCTTTCAAGCTTACCGTGAAGAAATTCGTAAAGAGATAACCACGCAACAAGTCATTCGTGTAAACGTAGACCGTCGTATATATATAAGCGACCAAGAAATTGATAACTTGCTAAAAATTATGGATAGCCAAGGCAAAAATGCCGAAGAATACGATATTGGTCATATTCTTATCGATATTCCAAGCGGTGCAAGTGCAGATGACGTCAGCTCTGCAAAAACACGCGCAGACAAGGTAATTGAACTGCTGCAAGACGGCCAAGAGTTTAAGCGTATTGCTATTTCTTCATCAAGTGGTCCAAAAGCGCTTGAGGGTGGTCAATTAGACTGGATGGGCATTAATGAAATGCCATCTTTATTTGCAGAAGCGGTGAAAGGGCAAAAGAAAGGTACGATTATTGGCCCACTTCGCTCTGGCGCAGGTTTTCATATTATTAAGGTGCAAGACGTTCGTGGTCGCCAAGTAGTAGAAGCCACAGAAGTTAAATCCCGTCATATTCTTATTAAGCCTTCAATTATTTTAAGCGAAGAAAAAGCCCGCACTATGCTAGCTGGCTTTGTTAAGGATTTACGCGCTGGAAATGCTGACTTTGCAGAACTAGCTAAAGAGCACTCGCAAGACCCAGGCTCAGCGCTTAAAGGCGGGCAATACGACTGGACTGATCCAACTACCTACGTTCCTGCGTTTAGAGATACATTGCTATCTCTTGATCAAAACGAAATCAGCGAACCCTTTAGAACCCAGTATGGCTGGCACATTGTGCAGTTGTTAGATACACGCGTTGCAGATAAAACTGAGCAAGCTAAGCGTAATCGTGCACATGGCATGTTGTTTAATCGTAAATTTAAAGAAGAAGGTTTTAACTGGCAGCAAGAAATGCGCGAACAAGCCCATGTTGAAATTTTCCCAACAGACGAATAATTATGACCTTAAGAATTGCGGTAACCCCTGGTGAGCCTGCTGGCATTGGCCCTGACTTGCTATTAAAACTGGCACAGCACAGCTGGGATGCACAGCTAGTAGCGATTGCAGATGCATCGCTACTAAAGCAGCGCGCTAAACATTTAGGTTTAAACATTAAATTAATTGAATTTGATGAAAGCGCCGAAGCCATGCCTACATCGGCTGGCAGCTTGTACATAAAACAGATTGATTTAGCCGAGCCGGTTGAACTGGGTGTGCTGAATGACGCAAACGGTCAATACGTATTAGACACACTGCGTATTGCTAGCGAAAAGAATATGGACGGCACTTTTGATGCTGTTGTTACCGGCCCTGTTCATAAAGGTATTATTAACCAAGCCGGTATTTCTTTTAGTGGCCACACAGAGTACTTTGCTCAACAATCGGGCACCGCTGATGTTGTTATGTTATTAGCTACCGAAGGGCTACGAGTTGCATTAGTAACAACGCATATCCCGCTTGCTTATGTTGCTCGTGCTATTACCCAAGAGCGACTGGTTAAAGTGGCTAATATTCTTAATCATGACTTAAAAACCAAGTTTGGTATTGAGCAACCGCGTATTTTAGTCTGTGGCTTAAACCCGCACGCTGGTGAAGATGGCCATTTAGGCCTCGAAGAAATCGACACGATTACGCCTACACTTGACATACTAAGAGCTGAGGGGATGAACTTAATCGGGCCTTTACCAGCAGACACATTATTTCAAGATAAATACCTAAATGAAGCTGATGCTGTGTTGGCTATGTATCACGATCAGGGATTACCTGTGCTAAAATACAAAGGATTTGGTAAGTCAGTGAATATAACTCTTGGCCTTCCATTTATCCGCACTTCAGTCGACCACGGTACTGCGCTTGATTTAGCCGGTACTGGTGATGCTGATGTTGGCAGTTTTGAATTAGCGATCCGCGAAGCAATTAAGCTCGCCCATGAAAAAGCACAGAATCAATGACCGATAAAGTACATTTAGGACACCGCGCCCGTAAACGTTTTGGCCAAAACTTTTTATTCGATGAATCAATCATCGATAAAATTGTCACCGCTATTGATCCCAAGCCGCAAGATAATTTAGTCGAAATTGGCCCAGGCCTTGGCGCTATTACTGAGCCTGTAGCCGATTTAAGTGGCCATTTAACGGTTGTTGAGCTAGATAAAGATTTAGCCCAACGTTTAATTGAACACCCTTTTTTAGGGCCTAAATTAACCGTAAACCAAGGCGATGCAATGAAGTTTGATTTTGCAAGCCTAGTTAAAGACGACAAAAAGCTAAAAGTATTTGGTAACCTACCGTACAACATTTCTACTCCTTTGTTGTTTCACCTTTTTGAATTTGCCGATCATATTGAGCATATGCACTTTATGCTGCAAAAAGAAGTGGTAAAACGCATGGTTGCAGGCCCAGGCAGCAAAACCTTTGGCCGCTTGAGTGTAATGACTCAATACTACTGTAATGCGATGCCTGTAGTAGAAGTACCACCAGAGTGCTTTAAACCTGCACCTAAAGTGGACTCTGCGGTTATTCGCTTAATCCCCAAAAAGGCAGAGCAGCGCACAGCTAAGAGCGTTAAAATATTAAATACCGTCTGTTTAGAAGCGTTTAATCAACGTCGTAAAACACTGCGCAACAGCCTAGGTAACCTTTTAACCGCTGAAGAGTTAACCAGCATTGGCATTGATATTACTTTGCGTGCTGAGAGCCTGTCGTTACAACAATTTATTGATATAGCTAACTGGATTTATGACAACAAGCAGTAATATGGGATCACCTGTAAAGGTATCTGTAGAAACATTTTATGTAGAAGAGCAATCGCAACCTGAACTTGATAAATTTGTGTTTGCTTACTCCGTTACTATAAAAAACCACAGTTTATGTAGTGCAAAACTACTCAGTCGCTATTGGTTAATTACCGATGCCAATGGCAAAGAAGTAGAAGTACAAGGTGAAGGTGTGGTGGGTGAAACCCCAGATATAGCCCCAGGCGAAAGTTACAAATACACCAGTGGTGCAATATTAGATACTCCGGTAGGCACCATGCAAGGGCATTACACTTTACGAAACGAATTTGGTGCTGAGTTTGAAGCCCCCATAAATGTGTTCCGTTTAGCTTGCCCTAATATCTTACACTGAGTAAGAACAGCGTCTAATGGCCGACTACGCAATAGGTGATTTACAAGGCTGCTTTAACGAATTTAGTTTATTGTTAAAGCAAGTCGACTTTAATCCTAGCAAAGATCATCTCTACCTAGTAGGTGATATTGTTGCTCGCGGCCCAGACTCCAAAGCATGTCTTGATTACATATATCAGCACCAAGACAGCGTTAGCGTCACATTAGGCAATCATGACTTACATATGATTGCCTGTTATTTAAATAATGTTGCCCCCAACCCCAAAGACAAACTAACGACTCTGTTCAACAGCAGTAAACTCCCACATTACGTCGCGTTTTTGCAAACTCAGCCTTTAGCTCTTTACTTAGATAAATATGATTGCTTTATTTCACACGCGGGGCTAAACCCTGATTGGTCGTGCGTGCAAGCCATTGAGCACGCCCAATTCGCACAGCAATGCTATGGTGCTGACAACGCTCAATACTTCTTAAAAAACATGTATCAGCCTCACCCACTAACATGGAGTGAGCAACTCGATGACGCTGCCAAGTTTCGTTATATTGTTAATTATTTCACCCGTATGCGCTTTATTACACCCGATAACTTGCTTGATTTTAGTGCAAAAGAAGCAACAGCAAATAGCCATTCATTGATTCCTTGGTTTTCTCATCCTAAAATTGTTAACGCTCAACATGACCTTGTTTTTGGTCATTGGGCTGCACTTGAAGGTCAAACTCCCTACAAACACCTGTACGCTCTAGATACAGGTTGCGTCTGGGGCGGCTCAATGACCTTAATAAATTTACAGAGCAAACAAAAACTTTCAAAAAAATCACAACTTTTGTCTAAATAAACTGAAAAAAGTTAATACATCTGTTAAGTTTAAGAGTGCATGTTAAATTGCATAATTACAAACCATTCACAACTAAGTGTAAAAAATAGCAACACTCTCTAATCTAATTAAAGATGAGGAAAATTGCTTTGTATTATTTTACATCCATAATCGAATAGTTGAATTATGTATGCTTAGTGTGTGATGAAGTTTCACGGTAAATTTAGCAACTAACTATTAACAGTAAAAATTAATTATTTTTAATTACTTAACTTATTGTTGAAAGCGCCGATAAGTTTTAATAGACGTATTTTTGAATGGAAAACCATATGAATCTAACAGTGAGTCAACGTATTTGGGGTGGTTTTATATTTATCACTTTATTACTTTTAATTATTGGCGGTAACTCTTTAATAAAAATAGCAAATATAGATCGCTCAACTCAAAAGGTTAATCAGCTATCGCTTCCGGCATTAAACAAGAGCGCTCAATTACAAGCTGAATTTATTTTGATGAGTAAAGCTGCTCAAGCTAGCTTTCACACTTCATCGGCTCAAGAGCTAGCGCCAATAAAAGCACAAATAGAAGAACAAAAACAGTTATTTGATAAGTTACATCGCGAGCTACAACAAGTAGTAAAAGATGATCCACAACTAAATAAGAGTAGCCTTGACGTTGAAAAGACCTACTTAAGTTTTTTAAGCATTATAGAGAGCCTACTCAAAGACAAAAACACTCAGTTAGTGCTTAATAAAAAGCTTAAAGCTCAATTAGAAACCGTTGAGCTTGCGGCAGAAGATGCCAACTCTATGGTTCTTGATATTATTGATATCGATGGTTTAGAAGATAACTACCCGCGTGCTTATCAAGCAGCTAATAACCTTGAAAATAACTTTATGTCTGTGGTTACCAGTAGCACCGATATGTTAACTGTTAAAACACTTAATACGCTCGATATTATTAAAAATGAACAAGTATATTACTTTGAAGAAGTCGTTCGTACCGTTTCATTAATACAACCTGCAATAGAGCAGAGCCATAGCGGCTTGTTTAACGACTTAAAAGGTTATGTAGATACACTTGAGAGTAATATTTTAGGTAACGATAGCCTTTCAGCAAATAAAAAACGCCTTATTGATGCAATCAGCACAACTGAACGTGAATTAGAAGAGTCTGAAAAAGCTACTAAAACAGCACTTAGCCAAATTGACGAATTAGTATTACAAGCCAGCGGCGTTGCATTTACTTTGCAAGAAGGCGTTCGCAGCGATGTAAACTCAGCTAACTTATGGACTTGGATAGGCATGATCATTGCTACTATTATCGCTGTGCTTGTGGCCATTGTTACAGTTAACCGTATTACTAAGCCATTAGCAGAAGTTAACCGCATTTTAGATATTGTTGCCAGTGGTGATATGACTCAACGCTTGGATGACAGCGCAAAAGATGAATTTGGTGAATTGTCGAAAAGTTGTAACACCTTAATTGATAGCTTACGTAGCTTAATTACCGGTATTATTTCGCGTTCAACACAGCTTGCTGCTGCTTCTGAGCAAACCTCAACAATTACCGGTGAGTCGAGCAAAGCGATTAGTAATCAACAAGCGCAAGTAGAGCAAGCGGCAACCGCAACCACTGAAATGAGCAGTACCTCTCAAACAGTGAGCAACAGTGCTCAACAAGCACTGGGCGAAATCAAAAATGCTGATAAAGAAGCTGAACGCGTTAAAGGTATTTCAAATCAAAATAAAGCAACCATTGAACAACTCGCTTACGAAGTTGATGAAGCATCAAGTGTTATTAATAAGCTACACAAAGATAGCGCCTCAATTGGTAGTATTTTAGACGTTATTCGTGGTATCGCTGAGCAAACTAACTTACTTGCACTTAATGCGGCCATTGAGGCAGCGCGTGCCGGCGAGCAAGGCAGAGGCTTCGCCGTGGTAGCTGATGAAGTAAGATCGCTTGCAAGTAAAACTCAAGAGTCGACCCAAGAGATTCAATCTATGATTGAATCACTACAGTTGGGCGCTGAAGAAGCAGTTAAAGCCATGGAAAAAGGTAAAGAACGCGCTGTTTCTTGTGTTGAGCAAAGTGATTTAGCTAATAGTGCACTAGATTCAATTACTCTTGCGGTATCGCAAGCGCACAATGTCAGTGAAGAGATATCAACGGCAGCACAAGAGCAACAACAAGTATCACAAGAGATTAGTGAACGCTTAGAGTCTATTGTTGCTATCGCCGAGCAAACAGCAGAAGGTGCTGTACAAACTAATATTTCAAGTTCAGAAGTGGCTAAATTAGCCGAAGAACTAAGAATATCAGTAGAGAACTTTAAAGTATAAGTATCGCACTGTAAGTAGCCTTAGGGCTGCTTACAGTTCACCCCTAGTAAGTCATAGTAAAACCCCCACTTCCTCATTAGGTATACTTACATACCCCCACAATCTTACTCTAAATACACAACATCCAACTGATTAGTCCGTGAAGTCATTTAATACTATTTATATTTTCTTTGGTTATACCAATTCGCTTAATTAAGTGGTCTATTTTGAGGCTGGAAAAACGCGTTGATAGCTAGGCAAAAAATTTGCTATTTAGTTGCTCTAAATGAGAATTTTTAACGCAGGCAGCGACACGTTTAGCCCCGCAAAGTGATTAAGTATTATTGCGGATTGATATTACAAACAACGGAGCCGCTATTAAAACAATAAGCCATGGTGCTTAACATAAATTTTTAATTAGATGGACACAATTACGGTAGGTATATTTTCGGTGGTAACAGAGTGAATTTTAAAAACAAAAAACCCAGCATAAGCTGGGTTTTTACATTTCTGAAAGAAAACTAAATTACTTAATTTTAGCTTCTTTGAAAATCACATGTTTACGAGCCTTAGGATCGAACTTTTTGATTTCCATTTTTTCAGGCATGTTACGCTTGTTCTTGTCGGTAGTGTAGAAAAAACCAGTACCAGCAGTTGAAACTAAACGGATCTTATCGCGCATAATTCAGTTCCTTAAACTTTTTCGCCACGAGCACGGATTTCTGTAAGAACCGTGTCAATGCCTTTTTTATCGATAATACGCATACCTTTAGTAGTAGTGCGTAATGTTACAAAACGTTTTTCACTTTCAACCCAAAAACGGTGTGTTTGTAGGTTAGGTAGGAAACGACGTTTAGTCGCGTTTCTCGCGTGTGAACGGTGGTTACCAACCGCTGGACGCTTACCTGTAACTTGACATACTTTAGACATGTCTATATATCTCCAATAACTTCGCTCGAGCTTAATTTTTCCCTAAGGCCATGTATTTGTGCCCTAGAGATAAATCGAAGGGCGCTCTTTATACAGCTTTTACAGGCAAAGATCAAATACTGATCTTATCCAACCAGCTCATGTGTAAATTTTATAGCGGCTAATTATAAAGATCGAATGCCCTTAGGGAAAGTAAAAACTGCATTTAAATTAAACTAATTTGCCAAAACACACTAAACCGCTCATTTTTAGCACATATCTGCGAGCAATAAACTTAAATAAGTCCCCGTTCGGCAAACGAAACACAATTTTCACCACCAATAATAATATGATCCAATACATTTATGTCGACTAATTGCAGCGCTTGGCACAATTTATTGGTAATTAGTTTATCGGCCTGACTTGGTTCTGCAATACCGCTGGGATGATTATGTGAAAAAATAACCGCTGCCGCATTATTTTTTAAAGCCGCTTTGACAACTTCACGTGGATATACACTGGCTGCGTTAATCGTACCATAAAATAAGATTTCATCTTTCAATAAACGATTTTGACTATCAAGATACAACACCATAAACACCTCCTGCTGCAACCCTCGCATTTGCAGGGTTAAATAGTCGTAAACAGCTTGAGGGGAATTAAAAACGGCATCGCGAACAAAGCCTTCTTGCATATAACGCTGACTTAGCTCAAGTACTGCTTGTAACTGTACATATTTAGCTGTACCCAGCCCTTTTTGCGCACAAAACTCATCTATGCTGGCATTAAACAAATTATGCAGGGTTTTATTTTCATTGATCAGATGTTGTGCCAGCTCTATTGCATTCATACCGGGTAAACCCGTACGTAAAAATATAGCCAATAGTTCAGCATCAGAGAGTGCCTTTGCGCCTTTTGCTAGCAGCTTTTCTCGCGGTCTGAGTGAATTAGGCAGAGAGGTTAATTGCATCGTTCATCCTTGAAAGCGGTCAGTATCATATAACTGTAATGCAAAATTAAAAATTAGCGCGATAAAACGCATTTTATCTTAGCTGTCACGCTCAAGATTTGTTATTTTAGCCAGCATATTTTATAAAATTGATGAACAACCATGATTAATTTAACAAATAAAAAAATAGTGCTGGGTATTAGCGGTGGAATTGCAGCCTATAAATGTGCCGAACTCGTAAGACGTTTAAAAGACCATGGTTGTGACGTTAAAGTTGTAATGACTGAATCAGCAAAGCATTTTATTACCCCGCTAACGATGCAAGCTGTCAGTGGTGAAATAGTGTCTGACTCATTACTCGACCCATCAGCAGAAGCTGCGATGGGACATATTGAATTTGCCAAATGGGCTGATTTAATTTTAGTGGCTCCTGCCACCAGCAATATTATTGCAAAAATGGCGGTAGGCATTGCTGATGATCTACTCACTACGTTATTACTCGCAACTCCTGCAAAAGTGGCTGTGGCACCGGCTATGAATCAACAAATGTACGCGCACCCTGCCACGCAAGCTAATATAGCCACTTTAAAGGCTCGTGGCGTTGCAGTTTGGGGGCCAGGCAAAGGTGAGCAAGCCTGTGGTGATGTAGGTGCAGGGCGAATGCTTGAACCGCATGAATTAGTGAGTTTATGCACTGAACCTGCGCAACCACAACTCTTAGCGGGTAAAACCATTACTATTACCGCAGGCCCAACCCGAGAACCTCTCGATCCGGTGCGTTTTATATCAAACCACAGCTCAGGAAAAATGGGTTATGCACTAGCACAAGCTGCTTTATCATTTGGCGCGCAAGTTAACTTAATTTCAGGCCCAGTGACCATTACCGCGCCGCAAGGCGTTAATTTAATTAATATAGAAAGTGCTGAGCAGCTACTGCAAGAATCTCTCAATTACGCCCATCAATCAGACGCCTTTATTGGCTGCGCTGCTGTAGCCGATTACCGCGCAGCGAATATCGCCACGCAAAAAATGAAAAAACAAGGCGATGAACTCACTCTTAGCTTAGTTAAGAACCCAGACGTTATAGCAGCGGTAGCAAACCTTACACAAAGCCGCCCTTACACTGTCGGCTTTGCAGCAGAAACGCAAAATGTTGCTAACTACGCTAAAGGGAAATTGACTAATAAAAACCTCGATATGATTTGCGCAAACGACGTATCGCAAAGTGATTTAGGCTTTAATTCAGAACGTAACGCACTTACTCTTTATTGGCAAAATGAACAACTCGATTTACCTGTGACTAGTAAAACAGAAATAGCAATCAAAGTGATCGAGCAGCTTGCCAAACGATTATAAAAAGGCTGGAAACAAACTGAATAAAACATTAACATGATGACGCCTTGTGACCTTTTAGTGTAATTTTACTTCGCTAATATAGTTTAATGCTTGCGCAGTACCAGAGCTTCACGTAATACGTGAAAATATCGCTTCACTGGTTATTGCCCGCACAAACACTAGGCAGGTAGCTGTGTTATCGCACGTTGATGTAGAAAAAATAACTATTAAAAAAAGGAATGTTCATGCCTGCGACAAAAAAAAGTAATCGCAAAGAGCAAATACTGCAAGCACTCGCACAAATGTTAGAAACCAGCCCTGGTCAGCGTATTACAACTGCCAAACTTGCCGCAGAAGTTGGCGTATCTGAAGCCGCTCTTTATCGCCACTTTCCGAGCAAAGCGCGGATGTTTGAAGGATTAATTGAGTTTATTGAAGATACCCTGCTATCACGTATTAATCTTATTTTAGATAACGAAAAAGAAAGCAAAGCACGCGTATACAATACCTTATTACTGTTGCTAACGTTTGCTGAGAAAAACCCTGGCATTACTCGTATATTAACAGGCGATGCTCTACAAGGTGAGCAGGAGCGACTTCGTGAACGTGTACAAGGCTTATTTGAAAAGCTAGAGACCCAATTCAAGCAAATTCTTAGAGAGCGTAAGCTACGTGAAGGTAAAAACTTCCAAAGCGATGAGCTAACCCTAGCTAACTTTTTGCTTGCCTACGTTGAGGGTAAAATGAATCAGTTTGTGCGCAGTAATTTTAGTGCTCGCCCAAGTGAGCAATTTGAAAAACAATGGCCAGAACTTCAAAAAATTTGGTTATAAGATTCGAAGTAATACCTTGTTAGTGATGCTAACAAGGTATTAAATAAACCACTTCCACTCCTATTTTTCACAGATGCCTACCACCTCGCATCCCGTAGCTCGAAAATTTTACCTTTTACCTTTTACCTTTTACCTTTTACCTTTTACCTTTTACCATTCATTTTTAACCTCTCATCTCTGCCCTGCTACCACTTATCGTATCTACTCGAATTGTTATTAAAACTCGTTACAATAAAATAATGTTAAAAAACGAGAATCTATAATGAAAACACAACTCACTCTTATAGGCTGTGCACTTATTACCAGCTTAACGAGCGCCAGTGCCTTAGCAAATAAGCCATTAGAATTTAAAGATGTATTTGATTTTAAATCTGTAAAAGGCACACAGCTTTCTGAAAATGGTCAAATCCTCTCTTTAAGTGCAACTCCTTATCGTGGCAATGCCACTGGGCAAGTCTACTCGCTAAATAACAACAAGCTTATTGCTGAGGTAGAGCGAGGCACTCGCCCTACAATTAACAAAATGGCGAACTGGGTTGCATTCATCCAAGTGCCTACCCTACTTGAAAAAGAAACCACTAAGAAAAAAAGCGATCTAAAAAACAATCTAGTATTAGTGAATACCCAAACCGGTGAGCAACAACGCTTTAATGACGTAAAAGACTACGTACTCGCTAATAACGGGAAGTGGCTTGCCTATCGTAAAAATGAGAGCACAGACGCGGATGATAAAAACGCCGATAACGATAGCGCTATCCCTGCAGACAAAAAAGATAAAAGCTACCCGCTGGTTATCGTCAACTTAAGCGATAAACGCACCCACACTCTTGAAAGTGCTTTCACCTATGATATTAGCGCCACCAGCGATCAATTATTAGTGAGCCAAAGCTATGTGGATGGCAATAATAATCAAATTACTTTATTTTCACTCAATGATTTTACCAGCACAGCATTAATTGACGAGCCTGGTGTGGTTGCCAACAAAATAGCTTGGCATCCAATCAATAAGAGTGTTGCATTTACTTTAGGTAACTATGTAAACGATGATAAGCGTCGCCGCCAATACGAATTAACGCTTTGGCAGGACGAAACGCTTACCACTGTGCAGTCACCTAACCCAGAATGGTTAATGGGTAAAACTGCGACATTAACGTGGGCCGAAGATGGTACACGCCTATACTTTGAAAACCGCCCAAAACTTGCTGAAAAAGTTAAACAAAAGGAATATACCGATGAGTCGTCATTGTATGACTTTGAGGTTATTCGCGACCAAAAAGGGTTAAATGTATGGCACAACAACGATGCGCAAATTAAACCTCGCGAAGAGCAGCAATGGAATGAAAGTAATAAGAATCGACATTACACGGCGGTATACCATGTAAACTCGCAACAAGTTGTGCAGTTAAGCACACCAAATATGCCTGAGGTCGCACTTAATACTGAACGCGCGGATTCATTATTAGGCTACTCAAATCTAGCCCATCTTGAAAAAATAATGTATGGCGGCTTTTTTGCTGACTACTTTGCGGTTGATATAAAAACGGGTAAACAAACACCTATTATTAACGACTATCCATTTAGACCTAGCCTTGCGCCTAATGGTCAGTTTGCTGCTTACTTTGATAACAACCAAGTACAGCTTAAAAACTTAGGCAATAACAAAGTGAGCGTACTCAGCAAAGCAATTAACGCTACCTTTGCCGATGACAAACACGATTATCCATCTAAGCAGCCTGGCTATGGCTTTGCTGGCTGGCTTAACGATAGCAGCGAAATACTGGTTTATAGTAAATATGATATTTGGTCGTTTAATGTAAATACCAAGCAAGCCAAACGCTTAACTAATGGTAAACAAAGTAATACTCAGTACAGAGTAATCAAGCTTGATAAAAACCAAGTGGGCTTTAACAGCAATGATACTCTTTTGCTCTCTGCAATTAACTTACAAAGTAAGCAAAGTGAGGTGGCTAAACTTAATTTAACAACGCTTAACGTTACTAAAGTACTCACAGGTAATAAGCGTTTTGATGTAATTAAAAAAGCCAAAAATGCCGATAAATACTTATTTACTGAGCAAACCTATCAGCAATTTCCTGATATTTATCAAACAGACTTTAGCTTCAAACAAGCACAACAAGTCACTAACCTTAATCCTCAGGTAACTAATTTTGCTTGGGGAGAAAAGCCTGAACTTATTAGCTATAAAGGCTTTGATGGAGAAGATTTACAAGGGGTATTAATCAAACCTGCCGGCTATAAAAAAGGCGATAAAGTACCGGTTGTGGTGTACTTTTACCGCTATATGAGCCAGCGTATGTACGATTTCCCTAAAATGGAATTAAATCATCGCCCTAACTTTCCGATGTTTACATCAAATGGCTACGCCATCTTTTTACCTGATATTCGTTTTGAAATAGGTCATCCAGGTAAGTCTTCAACTCAAACCATGATCAACGCCACTCAAAAGCTGATTGATTTAGGCATTGCCGATGCTAATAAAATAGGGTTACAAGGCCATTCATGGGCGGGTTATCAAAGCGCGTTTATGATCACTGAAACTGATATGTTTAAAGCTGTAGTTTCGGGTGCGCCAGTGTCTAACATGACCAGCGCCTACAGTGGCATTCGCTTAAAGTCAGGGCTTGCTCGCCAATTTCAATATGAAACAGGGCAAAGTCGCATTGGTAAAAACTTATTTGAAGCCCCTGAGCTTTATATTGAGAACTCGCCAGTCTTTTTTGCGGATAAAGTAAATACCCCGATTCTGATTATGTTTGGTGATAAAGATGATGCTGTGCCATGGCATGAAGGCGTGCAATATTACTTAGCACTACGCCGTGCGGGTAAAGATGCTACATTTTTACAATATGAAGGTGAGCCACATCACTTAAAGCAATTCCCTAATCAGGTAGATTTCTCAGTACGTATGATGCAGTACTTTGATCATTACTTAAAAGGCAAGCCAGCCGCTAAGTGGATGAACGAAGGTGAAGCGTTTATCGAAGAGTAACTAATAAACCGGCGCTATTTGGCGTCGGTTTAACATTTAAAACCAGTAATTAAAGACTATGTAAAGTTTTAAATAAATACTAAATCACTATTAAAACTGACTTTTATATTCAGTTCGCGTATTCTAATCTCCTGATTTAAATAACCTCTATAACGAAATGAGCAACGCCACTCCCCCATTTTCAATCTCAGCCAGCATGACTCACAGCATTGCAAATATTAGTGAAGCTTTAGGTAAAATCAGTGCCTTATATTCGCCAGCAACTATTGAGCACTATAAGCAACAAAAACTCACCTCTATACAAATGAAAAACTCTGAATTTCAATTTACAGTATCTGACCTATCAAGCCCAGATAGCTTATTAGCTCTGCATCGCAGCTTAATGAAAGATCAAAGTGAAAAGTCAGGCCGTTATAGGGAGCAAGGTCTAGCGTTAAAAAATGGCTTACAAATGGCACCACAGGCAATTCGAGTGCCACAAATGGTAGAAGAGCTATTTGCGTGGTTTAATACAACTAACCACCACCCTCTAATCAGTAGTGCAGTATGCCATTATGAATTACAGTTTATTCAACCGGTTGCACAGGGTAATACTGAGTTAGCGTGTGTGTGGCAAACCCAACAATTATCACAATGGCATACGCTGTTTTCATTGCTAAACATTCATAACTTAATAGCGGCAACACGCCAACGATACTTTGAAAGCATTAACCTAAGTACCAAAACCGGTGACTCATCCGTGTTTATTGAGTACATGTTAGAGACATTACTTTCAGCATTAGATATTTTAGAAAGTGATTTAAAATCAATAACAAAAAGCCAAACCCCACAACAACCCCCTCAAGTTAAAAACACTATACACTTAGACATACAAGCCCCCCAAGTCATCGCTTTAATAAATGTATTTAACCAAAGCGAAAAACCATTAAACCGACAAGAGCTACAAAACCAGCTAGGGTTAAAAGATCGAAAACATTTTAGAGAGCGCTATTTAAAACCTGCAATTGATGCAGGCATAATCGAAATGACTATTCCCGAAAAACCGAATAGTAAAATGCAGCAATATAGACTTAAAAGTTAGAAATAAAAAATGCCACTTAAGAGCTTAAGTGGCAGGTTTAATAAGCCGCGCTGAGCGACTTTTTTGTATTCTGCTATTAAAAAATGAGACAAAGGGTTGCTCAAACCCTAGTTTTTAACCTTTAAAAAATCAAAAACCTGACATTATAAAAAGAGGCAAGAAATATAGAATTTTTTTGTGTCATAAATCTTTGCTCTCGCCCTGCAAAAAGTCACGATTAGATCCATGCTTTTGCTATAGTTTTAAAAGACTATTTTTTATCATACGTTACCATATCCATCTACAGGTAATGCTTATGAACACCATAATAACTGATTGGTTTTTTGTCACCATCATGGATAAAGATCAACATATAGGTGATGTTATTTGGGGAATAGTAGAGGAAGACAATTCTTACCGCTTTTTTAAAGGGGATTATGTATCTACCAGCCGAGTTGTAGAAATTAATTATGCCAACAGATTTGCTAAAACTTGCTCTGGAAGTCTATATCAGCTTCAAGGAAATGGAAAAAAGGCCATCATAGACATTGATGACTTTGAATTACTAAGATCTGGTTTCAGCCCGATACAAATTAGAGCCTTAAACAAGGTAGGCTCAAGATTCCCTCATTAGTTGGGATTCATAAATTTACGGGCGTTTTCGTTTTGACTTTGGGGGAATTGGCGAAGTTTTAGCTGGCAAAATGTCTTCCAACATTAGCTTGTCATGATTGTAAATCATAAAAAACTCAGCATTGTAGTGTTTTTTAATGTCTTTTCTAAGCCAATCAGGATGGGCTTTCACTGCCGATTTTAATACTGTTAGTGCAGAATCAAGTTTTTTTTGATGTCTCAATTTTTTCCGCCACAAACTCAAGCCTTTAGTACGGCAGAAAATATGCTCAATAGTTGATGGTTTTAGCGATAGTTGAGTAGATATTTCTTCTATCGTGTATCCATAAAAACCTTTAATAACCACTTTCCTAATTATTTCATCAGGCAAATGCATTGAGTTTGATTCGTGGTGTATTCCATTTAACTCCAGTAACTTGCGGATATAACAACGACTGATACCCAAAGTTTTTTCAATTAAATTCATACTTTGCCCCGCCTCCGCTAACTTCAAAATATCCTTATCAAAGTTACTTTTTGAGTTGCAGGTAATATTGGGGTAATGACATGATTCCTTCTTCAAGTTTTCCATCCAGCATAAAACTAAGAAATACTTTAATGGGTGGGCGGGAGTTCTCGTTTTTACTCGGAGCATAGGTCCAACAAAATCAAACGATTGGACTGAGATGGGTATGCCTAATGGTACATTAGCACTCAATCCTTTCCAAAACCTCCTCAACTCTGTTGTTAACTGTTCATACTTCAATTGACCTGATTGAGTAATAAACCCCAACGTTTTTAAGTTTTGAGTTATTACATCAATAGATTCACGTTGAAAGTGCTCTTGTTTATACTCTTGAAACTTTCTAATCGAAAATTCAGAAAACAAAACATCTACTCTGTTTGCTTTTTGACTATCGCCCACAAATAAGGGGAGTGACAGACGCCTATCTAAATGCAAATCGTCATTTCTTATCCCCTCCAACAGGCAATGGTGAATTACACATGCTGTCATTCCGGGTATTTGGTGTTCTATATGCCAGTAACTTGTACCATATGTTATTAAGTCATGGCTTGCACATTCTGGGCAATATTTGTGACCTGCGAATAGCTTTAATCCATATTGTGGTGTCATAGATAAATGAAATGGCGAGCCTTTCTCACCGAGAATTGAACGATAAAGTTTACTAGATTGCGGTGACTTCAGAGTTGCATCAAAAATAGGGAACAACGTTCTGTTATTTATGGTTAGATGTAATGACTCTTCAAAATAGTGAGCAAATTTTTCGAGTGCATTTGGCAAATAGGGATGGATGCGTTTCTTATTTACGTCAAAAACATTTGAAACTAGTGTGTTGTGATTAAAAAGGCCAGATATAGCATGATATCGAGATACCACACTATATACTGTTTCACCTTCAAACATTTTAAAAACTGGCAATAAGCTCATTGGCATACTCTTTCTCTAAGCCCAACTCCTTTCTTTTCCAAAATAGAGCGACTAGCCAAAATACAGGGTCAACATACTTACTCGTCGCACCGCTAGCTAAAGCATTTACTATTTTTCTTTTATGACAACCGTGAGGCGACGAGTAGTAACTAAATAAAGATGACAAAAAGCTTGCCCCTAGATCGACTTCTAGCTCTATCTCAAGTGTGTCCGTAAGAGATTTATCAGGCTTTATCGACTTGCTATCTGAACCACATATTTTCCAAAACTCACTTTTTAACATAAAGAGACGTTCGCTATCCTTTGATGCTAAATCATATAAATTGGAACAGAACTCACTAAACAAATAATGTGTAGGGGTGGTTGTCTCCAATAACAGTTCCCAATCATCCACTTGATGAGGTAAGTGCAAGGAGTCTAAGGTTCGTCCTTTTTTTTTGGGAACGAGCAAGGGAGTGGCATGCTTATTACAGACGCTGACACCGTGAAGTTGATGTTTCACGTGCCAATATGATGCACCATATATATTAAGATCTTCTTCTATACAGTTAGGACAAGCTTTCCAACGAACCACGTTGCTAGTCACTCCAGAATTGTGAACTCCATGAAGTTTTGCAGGAACTTGAGTTAGATGAATCCGACTTTTGAAGTATTTATATCTATCATGGTCTATGGATAAAACCCAAAGAGGAAACTCAGTTGCTTGCTGTGCAATTTGGGGATTATCAAAGGTGCGAGCATTCAGCTTGCAAACCTTTTGACAAGATTTTGATAGCGGTATATTCGTTTGTAGTTCACTAGCCTTGACCCCGAACTCTTTAAAGTATGTATGCTTTTCTGGTGCTCCAGATAACCAATAGCGCCTTAGCCACCAACTATAAATGTGCTCACCGGGTAAAATTGATAAGTAAAATGGGATCATAGCGGTACGTACGCCCCATCTTCGTTGTATTCAATGTCACTCACTTCTATCAACATATCTTTTTCAAGACGTTTTAAAATTCGAGCTTCTGTTTGGGTTGGCGTGTATTCCGGCAAATATATTTTAATTTCGTTAAGTAGCTCTTTAGCTAACTTTCCTTTTGGTTTTTGACTTGCTGCACATTTAAACAGCTTTTTTAAAGTTGGCTCTATTGCTTTTTCTATTTGATCTTTTAAATTAAAAATGTCGTCGAACAAATCATTCATTCCTAATTTAAGAGCCAAAATAGCTGGTTTAAGTAGCTTAAATTTAGTGTCGTAAACGTGCTTTAAATCTTCAACGGTAATAGAGTTCTTTTGATTTCTTATCGCATAAACATTGGCTTGAGAAATCAAATGAAAAAGGCAGTGCGGTACGCCTCGTGTGCACTCGTAAATAGCATTTCTGATGTCATCAGTTAATTCTAGAGGACTAGGTATTAATTGATAAGACCATGCGTATTCAACCAATAGTTCCCAGTCTTCTTCGTCTTGCTGAAAGTTGATTAAGTCAACTGGAAGCCCCAATCTTCGCAAATTACTAAATTCAGTTTTAAATGTTTTTATTGCCTTGGTTGTTCCTATGTTGATAACGGGAATTTTGGCAATATTCGTCATGTCCTGCATCAAACGGA
The DNA here is from genome assembly GCF_013393115.1 of Pseudoalteromonas sp. Scap03. Classification (GTDB taxonomy): domain Bacteria; phylum Pseudomonadota; class Gammaproteobacteria; order Enterobacterales; family Alteromonadaceae; genus Pseudoalteromonas. The sequence continues at coordinate 285,343 of NZ_VDEU01000001.1, forward strand.
ATATTTTTTCTTTGTCTCCGCCACTAGCAAAAGATAGATTCTGTACCTCATCAAATATAAGTAGTCCTAAACCCAAACTTGAACAGGCGGCAACGATATTGTCGATTGTATCTTCGACCTTTTTGCCTTTAGTAATTTTAAAATCTTTACTCCTACCATCTTTTGTGAATTTATCTATTTCACAAATTATTCTTTTACAAACCGCATCAGGACTAGCATTTGGTGGAATATCAACTTTGAGATAGACAATCTGCTGAAAGTCCAGACCGTATTTACCGCTTTTTGTATGCGAGTGACTTTGTTCAAATACACCTAATATTGTATCCATAAGCGTTGATTTTCCCGTGCCTGAAAGTCCAGTAAGAATCATGCATTCAGAGGATGTTTTCTTTATCTTTATTTGCTTTGTTGATATCAGATTGTTGTACCTCTGTTGCTCTTCAGATAACGGGTTACGAGACATAAACCCGGCCATTAAAACATTGTAAAGGTCACAATATGTTTCGTAGTACATACCAGTGGGTGAAACAGTCTTCATTAAAGAAAGTGCCTCTAACTCTTTGTCATAATCAAGATATTCGTCAATATCATCGGGCACCGTAATTTCGTCAGTTACCAGCTCCTCAAACTCAGCCTCGCTTAATCTGGGGTGAATTGCTTCTGCTAACGGGTTGCCCCGTAAGCTTCGTGTTTTAATGTTTTGATAATTAACTGTCATTTTTTTTACCTCTATTATTAGTTTTCTCTCTATTCTCCCGTATTCTTCTAGCGCGAGCAGACTCAATAGGTGCGCTATTGTTATCCGTTAATCTTGATTGACTAGTCTCAACTTCTTGTACTTCAACTAATCGATATTGATCAGCTAAGTACATAGAATGCCTAGCCTGATCTTGTTCTATTTCGCGTTCGATATGAACGTTACGATGTTCTTTGATGGGTTGAGTATTTGCGTCATTGACCGTGATTTTTTCCTGCTCCAACCTTGCATTAGCTTGAAGGTCTTCGATCAAGGCTCTGGTTTTACCTTGCTTAGCTTTATGGTTTTTTATTATTTGCTTGTTTTCTTCATGAATGATGTCTTGTTCAGCTTCAATTTCTTCAACAGAAACATGTTTAAACAGACTTCCATTTTGAATTGCAGGTTGAAAACCATCAGGTGTTTCAATAAATATTACGTCCATTGAGTGACGCATATAGCGACACGGTAGTTTTGGTGAAGTCCCTCCTTTTTTCTGATATTCATTAGCTTTGGTCCATTCGCACGTATATTTTTGTTTGAACCCTTTGAGCGAAATATGAGTTGGCAAACATGTCACCTCTCCTACTTCGAGCAAGCTACCATATAGCTCGAAATCATTAACATGCTTTAAATAACCAGCTCTATTTCGCTTGTCCCAATCCCAAACCTGACCGGGAATTTGTTTTACACCATCCATGTACATTTCTTTAGAGAGTTCTATTCCTTTATTTAACGAGTAATTGTTATAAATGATGATGTAAGTGATCAAAATTTGATAAAGCTCATTTATGTTTAATAAAGCTTTTTGTCTCAATAACCTTTTTATGTGCGATGGAACGTTGTTTGGGCTATATCCGTCAACCTGCCCCTTAACAGCATCATGTAACAGCCGAAAGGCTCTCTCAACCAACCCCTTATCGTGAGAATGACCTTCTTGATTAAATTGAACAGAAATATGCGCATCTCTCGAATAGCACCTAGACAATTCTGCTGCCATTTCTGCATTATCACAGCCAATATTCCTGCACTTGCCTTCTTGTTTCCAATCGTTAGGCCCTATTTCAATACCTACCTCTTTGCAGAATTGCTGTTTATTCCTAAATGTATTGAACATAATTGCTCTTGCCGTATCGGCAGAAGGATTTTTTAGTGTGATATACAAACCTACGAAAGTACGAGAACTCATATCACGAACGACATATACAGTTGCTTTACCTACTCTCCTTTTTCGCGTTGGGTCAAACTGACAAACCAGTTCGACGTCATACGGGGTTTCGTCAACCTGATAGTAGTAACCAATACCTTTGTCATAGTAATAATGTAGTGTCCCTTCAAGCGCTGTGTGGTTTTTAGCTACTTCCGCTGAACGTCCCTTAGCTTTATCTATTTTTTTCTTATTTTTGTTACGGTACTTTCTGGCAATGTTTCTAAATTGCCACTCAGTAATTAATCGATCTTCACCCCATCGCTCATATGATCGCCTTTTTGTTTCAGGGTTATAGCTTTGGTAGCTATAAGATTCATCCAGACATTTTTGATAGACCGTATCCAAATACATTGATGGATCACTTTTTTTATAATGCTTGTTCAGTGCAGCAATAACATTACGCTCATCTTTTTCTGTGGCAACGCGCCCGAAACCTGAGTTAGGTCCCGGCTTTGAAGTGTAATTTCTATTAATAGTTTGGCCTGTCCCGGGAGAACGTAAAAATATGTTGGGGTTACACCCTGAACGAAAGTACTTCCAGAGATCTCGATACACTTGTGCTCTGGAGCATGTTTTATCACCAGCTTTCATGGCCTGCTTAATCAATCCTTTGCCATAAGGATCAATAACAAATTCTTCTAAATTGTCTAAAATAGGTCGAAGTCTTTCGACTTTTTCATCCCTCTTTTTCTTCTGATGTTCAAGCACAAAAGAGTCGGGAATAGTCATGTATTTTGGCAACCCAAGTGTTCCTAATACTATTGCCCCACTCAGAATGCTTTCTTTAATTTCCGCATAGCTTAAATTGGCAGGCTTAATGTCCTTTTCTAAATTCATCGCAAATAAGCGATCAGTACTAGAGTCTGCAAAAATAATTGTATGCGGCTCTGTAATAGATGAGCCTATATGTTCTAAATCAGCGGGGAATAAAACTGCACCAATTTCAATGCCGTCAACATCTGTATCAGAACATACTGCAAGCTGGGTACTAGACATTTAAACTAGCTCCAAGCTCAGAGAGAGAAAGTCTGTAGTTAAGCTGCTTACGCAAATCTACTTTTAGATAACGATGCCAAAAAGCGTGTTGCAAAAGCGATGTAGCTTCTTCAAAACTAACCCCAAACAGTGACACTGTTTTATCTAATAGGTGGGTAATTGGCTTCATATTGAATTTAAGCCATTGATTAACAACAAATATTATCCACTGATTAAACAAGGCAGTTAGTTCATCACTCAACTTCAAGTCGGCAACTATTTTTTCAAGATTCTCAGTATAGGTATTTTTGATTTGAGCACTTCTAACAAGATGCCAAGGAGTATTTTGAGTTGCCCAAAATGCTTTTTCTATTTTTTGGTTGTTTTGAAACTTTTCTTTTAGTTCACCGTCTTCAAAAGCTTTTTCATCTTTTACCGAATAGACCACAGGCTTGCGATAAATGGTATCGCAAACAAAATCACTAGTTACTACCGTCGCAACATTGTCGCTGTAGGGGTACGTCGGATGTCTTAAACCTAGCTCTTTCGCGATAAATTGAGTTTTTTCTACCTCAAGTAAAGGGTATTGCTCTTTGATTGAGGTAATACGAGAATCAAACAATAGAATAAGGTAATAAAAGCTTTCATTAAGCGATAGAAAATTTCTATCCTTATGCGGATTCTCAAAATCTGGTGAACGATTTTTGGAGCCTTCAGATTTTACATCTTGTGTTGTAAGGAAAGAGTAATATCCATTTCCCTGTGCATTTTTTTTCTTCCATTGGTCTACCCATCCATCTCTAATTTTTTCGGTTATTTCATTTCGCTTTTTCATTGCTTAGTCATCTCTAAAATTCGTTTATTTTTTAGAAATAGCAGTTAAACATGTGGTTTGCAATTAGGATTCTTAAATATAAACTATTGGTTTTTATATATATTTTTATGTTTATTAATTAATCAGTAGAGATTTCATCAACTGTAAAAAACATATAGTTTTAAATTTTTCAATGACATAAATAAGCATAATTAATACTGTCTCTTATACACATCTGACGCTGCCGACGATCGCATAAGTGTAGATAGGCTCCGGTCTCGTGGGCTCGGAGATGTGTATAAGAGACAGACAATAATTAGTTATATGCAAACCCAGTTATGTAACAAACAAATCTAAGCCAAAAGACGCACTGTCAGGCAAATACCCTTGCTTATTTATCTAATTTATATAAATTAGATAAATCACCATTAAAAGAAGAATAGTCTTATGAACGAGCAAGCGATCTTCGACCATATCAAACAAGCATTAGATGATGCGCCACGCAACCAGTACACCACTGAGTTGCATCTGCAAATGATCAAATACGCAGATAGCTTAAAAAGCATGACGGCAAAAGAGTTTTGCGAAGGCGTTAGCCTTAAGCCCAGCTTTGGCACTGAATTTTCTAAAATGCGTAATCTCACACACCGTTTAAAAGCCGCAGGCTTAAACACCGACTTGCTCTAACTTCACAAGCACAAGGATTTAAAGGAACAAACATGGCAATTAAAAAGACAGAACTTTATTCATCATTATGGGCAAGTTGTGACGAACTACGTGGTGGTATGGATGCCAGCCAATATAAAGACTACGTACTGACTATGCTTTTCATGAAGTACGTCAGTGATAAGTACAAAGGCGACCCATACGGCATGATTGTCGTGCCAGAAGGTGCTAGCTATGACGACATGATAGCCGCCAAAGGCGATAAGGAAATTGGCGATAAAATTAATAAGATCATCGCTGCGCTTGCAGAAGAAAACGACCTTAAAAGCGTGATAGACGTCGCCGACTTCAATAACGAAGATATGCTGGGTAAAGGTCAAGACATGGTAGACCGCCTCACTAAATTAGTCGGTATATTTCAAGACTTAGACTTATCTTCTAACCATGCTGGCGGTGACGATTTATTAGGTGATGCTTATGAATATTTGATGCGTCATTTCGCTACTGAATCTGGTAAATCAAAAGGCCAGTTCTACACGCCATCTGAGGTTTCTCAAATACTCGCTAAAGTGGTGGGCATTAAAGAAGATACGCCACAAGATGCAACTGCGTACGACCCTACCTGTGGTTCAGGTTCATTGTTATTAAAAGCCAGCGACCAAGCAGAGCGAGGTTTAACCCTTTACGGGCAAGAAAACGACAAGGCCACTAGCGCACTTGCCCGTATGAACATGATCTTGCATAACAACACCACTGCCAAAATATGGAAAGGCAACACACTTGCCAACCCACAGTGGAAAGATGCCCCTAACCAATTAAAAACTTTTGATTTTTCGGTTGCCAACCCTCCATTTTCAAATAAAAACTGGACCAGTGGCTTAACCCCAGAAAACGATTTATATAACCGTTTTACATGGGGCATTCCGCCTGAGAAAAATGGTGACTACACCTTCTTACTGCACATTATCAAAAGCTTAAAAAGCACAGGTAAAGGCGCGGTGATCTTACCGCACGGTGTATTATTCCGTGGTAATGCAGAAGCTACTATTCGTGAAAATCTCATCAAACAAGGTTATATCAAAGGCATTATTGGCCTACCCGCAAACTTGTTTTACGGAACTGGTATTCCTGCCTGTATTATCGTGATTGATAAAGAGCACGCGCAAAAAGCGGTGACGAGCTTCAACGAGGTTGATGCTGAGTTACCAACCGTATCAGGTCGCCCCATCTTTATGATTGATGCCAGCAAAGGCTTCATCAAAGATGGCAATAAAAACCGCCTGCGCAGCCAAGACATTCATAAAATTGTTGATGTGTTTAACAAAGGCATAGAGTTAGAGCGTTTTAGCCGTTTAGTGCCCATTGATGAAATTGCCGCTAACGACTACAACCTTAACATCCCGCGTTATATCGACTCATCTGAGCCAGAAGATTTACACGATTTAAGCGCTCACCTGCAAGGTGGCATTCCAAACCGTGACATTGATGCCCTTGAGCATTACTGGCAGGTATTCCCAAGCATTCGCGCTACCTTGTTCACTCATTTGCGTGACGGATACAGCCATGCACTGGTTGAAGCAAGCCAAGTAAAAAGCACTATTTTAGCACACCAAGAATTTAAAGACTTTGCTGCCCGTAGCCTATTGCCATTCAAACAGTGGATACCTGAAGCTAAGCTTAAAGAAATCAAAGTAGGCGATAACCCGAAAAACTTTATCTTTAACATTTCAGAGAACTTGTTAAATAGCTATGCCAATAGCGACCTATTAAGCAAATACGATATTTACCAAATCCTAATGGATTACTGGGCTGATACCATGCAAGACGATGTGTATGTACTGGTACAGGACGATTGGCAAGCAGGTAAAACCCTTCGTGAGTTAGTGGCTGCCAAGGGCGAAAAACTCAAAGAAACGCCAGATTTAATCATCAACAAGAAAAAGTACAAAGCCGAGCTTATTCCACCTAGCTTAATTGTTGCCCGTTATTTTGCAGATGAAAAAGCGCAAGTTGATGCCCTGCAAGCTAAACAAGACGAAGCTACTCAAACACTTGAAAGCTACCTAGAAGAACATGGTGGTGAAGATGGCTTATTGGTTGAGGCCCTCAACGATAAAGACAAAATCACCAAAGCCAGCGTTGCCGCTAGAACAAAGCTTGCTACTGATGCTGATGAAGTGAAAGCACTGAAACAAGCAACTAAATTGTTTAATGCCGAAGCGGCTGCGAAAAAAGCAGTGAAAGAAGCCCAAGAAGCGCTCGATTTAGCCGTATTCAATCAATATCCAAAACTCACGATTGATGAAATCAAAACCCTGATTGTCGATGACAAATGGCTAGCCACACTGCAAGCCAATATCATTGCTGAAATTGAGCGCGTTACCCAACAAATGGCAAACCGGGTTAAGCAACTGGAAGAGCGCTACAGCGCACCACTACCAACCCTTTCTAAATCGGTTGATGACCTTAACGATAAAGTCGCAGGCCATTTAAAAGCGATGGGCTTGGAGTGGTCGCTATGAGCGTAATAGATCAGAATATTCCCAAAGGATTTAAACAGACTGAGGTGGGTATTCTTCCTCAAGAATGGCAGATTTTAACTATTGATGAAGCAATATCATCTAAAATGATTCTTGATCAAATGGATGGCAATCATGGAGAACTTTACCCCAAAAGCCATGAATTTAAAGATGACGGTATTCCATACGTTGGTGCGACAGACTTTTACTCAGGTAAAATTGATTATAAACACTGCAAAAGACTTCCTATAAAAAGGGCTAAGTTATTTAAGAAAGGAGTGGCAAAGGATGGTGACGTTTTATTCGCTCACAATGCCACTGTAGGACCATCATCTTTAGTAGAAACGTATGAAGACTTCATAATTATTAGTACTACAGCCACTTATTATCGCTGTAACGGTGAAGAAATTAAAAATACGTATTTATTAAACTTTTTTAGGTCTAAGCTGTTTGAAAGTCAATATTCTTCCGTGATGTCGCAGTCTACGCGCAATCAAGTACCCATTCTGGCACAACGAAAGTTTTATTTGGCACTTCCTCACATAAAAGAACAAACCGCTATTGCCAATGCGTTGTCCGATGTCGATGCGCTATTAACGGAATTGGAAAAACTGATCGCGAAAAAACAAGCGATTAAAACCGCCACCATGCAGCAATTGCTGACAGGCAAAACCCGTTTACCTCAGTTCGCCACTTTCACCGAAGGCGAAAAACAGGGTCAACCAAAAGGCACAAAACCCAGCGAACTAGGCGAAATCCCTGAGGATTGGGAAGACTTAGCTCTGGGTGATGTTGTATGTTTTGTTGGTGGTGCGCAGCCAGAAAAAAATACATTTTCATATAAAGAACAAGAAGGCTATGTAAGATTAATACAGATTAGGGATTACAAGTCCGATAAACATAAAGTATACATCCCATCATCTTTAGCAAAGAAAACATGTAGTGCTGATGACATCATGATTGGTCGATATGGGCCTCCAATTTTTCAAATACTACGAGGAATTGAAGGGGCCTATAATGTTGCCTTAATCAAAGCGATTCCAAATGAAAAAATTCATAAAGAGTTTTTATATCATTTCTTAAAAAGTGATTCTTTATTTGAGTTGATGGACAACCTTTCACAAAGATCATCTGGGCAAACTGGTGTTGAGCTTTCCGCTTTAAAAGCTTACCCAATAGGTTTACCAAATATAGAAGAACAAGCTGCAATCGCCACCATCCTCTCGGATATGAATAACGAAATCCAAACCCTTAAACAGCGCTTAGCGAAAACCCGCCAAATCAAACAAGGTATGATGCAAGAGCTACTTACAGGCCGCACTCGTTTACCATTTGATAAAGAACAATAAGGAACATGGATGTCTGAATGTAACGAATTAGAATTAAAGCCCATTAACGATTTATTGGAACTGTCGTTTTTCATTCCCGCCTACCAACGTGGTTATCGTTGGTCTAAAAGGCAGGTTACTGAACTGCTCGATGACATTAAAGAGTTTCAGCAGCAAGCAGAAAATAGCAATAAGAACGCTTTTTATTGCTTACAGCCTATTGTGGTAAAAAAACATAATAGCGATTGGGAATTAGTCGATGGTCAACAGCGACTGACCACCATATATATCATTCTAACGTATTTAAAAGACATCCTAGCCTTACTTGGTAAATCTCGTTATCAATTGAGCTATGAAACACGAGAAGAAAGTGCTGAGTTTCTTCAGGATATTAATGAAGATCGTGGCGAAGAAAACATCGACTTCTTCCATATTGTACAAGCTAAAAAAGCAGTAGAAGAATGGTTTGATGCACAAGATGGCACATATAAAGTTAACTTCATTCAGACATTACTAGGCCCCCACGACTCAAAGAAAAGTGTTCAAGTCATATGGTATCAAATTGACGAAACTGAAAATGTAACCGAGGTGTTTACTCGGCTGAACATGGGTAAAATCCCACTAGTAAATGCCGAGCTTGTAAAAGCGCTATTTTTAAAGTCGAGTAACTTTGCCCTAGATGTCAATGATTCCGATATAAAAAAACCAATTCAAGATCTTCAGCAATTAAGAATTTCTCAAGAGTGGGATGCCATTGAAAAACGCTTACAAGATGACGCATTTTGGTATTTCATTAGCAACAAATCTATTACCACCAATCGTATCGAGTTTGTGCTGGATTTGGCATCTAGAAACCTTAATGATGAAGGCATTCTAGACACTGACAAGTTGAAAATATTTCTGACGTTCAACCGACTGCTTTCGAATAGCGGTGATAAAGATAAACCTGTCGATGTTGCTCGTGAATGGCTAAAGGTAAAGCAATGCTTTATGACGCTAGAAGAGTGGTATAACGACCGTGCTTTATTTCACTTGATTGGCTATTTAGTCTCGCAGAAAGTTTCTATCTCCCATATTTTCGAATTACATCAAGAGGCCCTCACAAAGTATGATTTTCGACAGTCATTGTTAAAGTTAGTCTTCAGTAAGACCTTTAACGGTAGAGAAATAGATACGTTATCTCAAGAATGGCTAGATGAGAGACTAAACTCACTCACTTATGAATCTGGAGCGCATAAACTCAGACCAATACTATTGCTATTCAACGTAGCTAGCTTACTTGCCAACCCTGCGACCAATGCGCGTTTTCAATTTGATAAATATAAATTAGACAGTTGGGATATTGAACATATCCGCTCAGTGGCATCCGATATGCCAAATAGTAAAGACAAGCAAAAGGCATGGCTTGAAAACGTTGTTGCATATATTTCCAGCGATGAATCCATAGAAGTTGAGGAGTCTGACACTGATGCAAATAATGAAGAGCTATCTATCAAGCTTGAAGCAAAAGAGTTACTGCTAGCAACCAACTTCAATAATGATCATTTTGAAGCTGTGTACGACAAGGTACGAGCGCATTACGACCCTGATGGTAATGAAGATGTAGATAACTCAATTGGCAATCTAACCTTGCTAGATAGCAGAACTAACCGTAGCTATCAAAATGCGGTATTTCCGATTAAACGAGCGAGGATTATCGCACTAGATAAAAAGGCAACCTTTGTTCCGCTATGCACTAAGAATGCGTTTCTTAAGTATTACAGCAAACAGGTAGATAAGATGCTGTATTGGGAAGCGAAAGATAGCGAGGATCATCAAAGGGCTATGGTAGAAATGTTACTCGGTTTCTTTCAAGGAGTAGGTGTTCATCAAAAGGAGTTAGGACATGAATAAGGGAAAAAGCTTAACATTTTACGGTCTATTTGATGTTGTTGAAGCGATAGAAATTCCAATATTACAGCGTGATTATGCACAGGGTCGAAAAGAAGAAGATGAAGTTAGAACACTGTTTTTAAATTCATTATACCAAGCGCTAAATAACAAAGATGACTCACGCCAGCCTTTAGATTTGGACTTTGTTTACGGAAATTTTGAAGAGGGACAAAGTAAGGCTTTCTCTGTTCTTGACGGGCAGCAGCGCTTAACGACTCTATTTTTATTGCATTGGTACTTAGCAATACAACATGGTCATATTGCAGAATTCAGAGAACGGTTTGTCACTGATGAACAACGATCTCGCTTTACTTATAAGACACGTCCAAGCACAACCGAGTTTTTTGATGCATTAACCTCCAAAGATATTGAAATATCGAATGCAACAATAAGTAAGCAGATTAAAAATAGTCAGTGGTTTTATTTATCGTGGCAACAAGATCCAACCGTACAAGCTTGTTTGAATATGCTTGATGCAATTCAAGCATTGTTTTCTCAAAGTGATGTCAATTTGTACGAACGAATCACCAATACAACTGAACCTTACATTACCTTTCAGTTTTTAGACCTTCATTATTTTGGTTTGTCAGATGAGCTTTATATAAAAATGAATGCTCGTGGTAAGCCGCTTACAATATTTGAAAATTTTAAAGCCAAGTTAGAACAAAAGATAAAGTCTTTTGAGAGTGATTGGCCTGAGTACACATTGCCTTTTCAAGACAGTGTTAGCGGTTATAATTACTTCATACATAAGATAGATACCGACTGGGCCGATTTGTTCTGGCCCTATAGAAATTTTTTCTCAATTGACGATACCTTTGATGATGAATTGATGAATTTCATTCGACTCGTTATCGCCTATCAATACCTTGTTGATCATAAAGATTCCCCTATGGACCTTCATGTAAATAGTGGCGAACTCTTTGGTCGAAACGGGAGATTAGAACCCCTTACACTGTCCCAATATGAAGAGTTAGGTTGTTTAAATAAAAAGTTCATTATCCGGCTAATTAGTTTCCTTGATCTCATCTATAGAGGTGGATTGGTCGAGAATAAAATAAACAGCTACTTAGACACTGATAACTACTACAACGAACACAAAACATTCAAGAACGTATTGAAAAACGATGCTAGCTACGATGATAAACTCAGATTTTATGCGTTTTACAACTATGTGGCAAAATCACCCACTGATGAAGAGTTGAAGGAATGGTTAAGAGTAATCTTTAATTTAACCGACAACACCATTATCAATACCGCAGATGAGTTTAATAAAGCACTGTTTGCAATAGACAACCTTTGCCAGCACGATAGCCCTATATTAGAAACACTAGCTAATGATGTTGAAATATCAGGTTTTACAGGTGCTCAGATAGTCGAAGAGAAGATCAAGGCTCATCTGCTGCTAAGGTCTAGTGAATGGAGAGAAGCAATTACCAGTGCAGAGCAACATTCATTTCTGACAGGCCAGATTGGCTGTATTTTAAATTTTGCTGAAATCCTAAGTTATTACCGTGAACACAATCATTGCAACTGGAGCGCTGAAGAAAATGTCGAGTATTTAAGTAGCTTCACACGATATTCTAATGCGATTCAACGTGTATTTGATCGAATTGAAAGCAGCTCAGCACCAATTGATTATTTGTGGGAAAGGTCGGTATTAAGTAAAGGTGAATACTTCACCGATAAACGAGGCGACAAATACAATATGCTGTCTTCTCGCGATACTAGAAACAATATTCCTCGTGATCATAGTTGGAAAAGGTTACTACGGTTCGGCACAGCTTCAATTGAGCAAAAACAAAGTTACGTTAAAGCAGTGCTAGATGACCCGTTATTTAATGTTGAAGAAATACAAACATCACTTTCTACTATTTGTTCCATTGCTATTAAGTCTGAAGAAATTGAGCCTTGGAGAAAAGCATTAATTCAACATAAAGAGTTACTCGCGTATTGCCAGCAAGGCTTTATTGAGAAAAATAACTCTGAATTTGTATTACTTGGACAATCACAGCGAAATCATACGCATATTGAACTTTTCACTAAAGTACTAGAACTAGAGCTATCTCAAGACAATAGCTTGATAGCACCTTTTTCATTGTTAAGGTACGAGCCAGTTAAGTCGCGTGAAGAAAGTGCGCATTTGAAATTAACCGGTTTTGTTCATAATGAACAGCGATATCAAATAGAGATCCATAAAACAGGTAGCTGCTTCGATATTAGAGTCAAAGGTGGTGAAATCGAAAATGCACCAGAGACTTTAATGGATTTACTAGAGAGTGAAGGATTTGAATTGAGTGGCAGGGCATTGCCTAGCCTCGACTTTTACAAATACTACAGTGATAAAAATCAGAAAAGTATTGAAGATGTAAAATTAAAGATTCAAAAACTATGCGCAAGTTTAAAGGATTTAGACGATGAGTAATGTTGGTCAATTAGAACGTAAAACCCAAAACCGCGTAGTTAAGTTTTTTAAAGAACAACTTGATTACGATTACCTAGGTAATTGGGAGTACCGTGAAGGTAACAGCAATATAGAAAAAGACTTGCTGACTAAATGGCTCAAAGGTCGCGGAACTTCTGATGCTCTGATTACCCGCACATTACGCCAACTTGATACTGCCGCAGCCCTCGGTGAAGGTAAAAAGCTCTTTGATGCGAACAAAGATGTTTATCGCCTTCTGCGTTATGGCGTAAAAGAAAAAGAAGGTACAGGTGAGCAAAACCAAACTGTTTGGCTAATAGACTGGAAAAACCCAGAAGCTAACGACTTTGCTATTGCTGAAGAAGTGACCGTAAAAGGTGAGCAGATCTCTCCTAAAACCAAGCGCCCTGATATCGTGATTTATGTTAATGGCATCGCGCTGGGCGTGATTGAATTAAAACGCTCTTCAGTGTCAGTTAGTGAGGGCATTCGCCAGAACTTAGACAACCAAAAGAAAGCGTTTATTCGTAACTTCTTTACCACTATGCAGCTAGTAATGGCAGGCAATGACACCCAAGGTGTCCGCTATGGTACGATTGAAACATCTGAAAAATACTATCTTGAATGGAAGGAACCGGAAGGCGCTGTTTGCTTGCCACTTGCGCAGGTAGCAACAGAAACACCGTTAGATAAACATGTCGCGCAGCTATGTGATAAAAAACGCTTCTTACAGCTTATTCACGATTTTATTGTTTTTGATGCAGGGGTGAAGAAGACCTGCCGACACAATCAATTCTTTGGTATTCAAGCCGCTAAAAAGCACGTTAAATCAAAACAAGACGGGATTATTTGGCATACCCAAGGCTCAGGCAAAAGCCTAACGATGGTGTGGTTAGCTAAATGGATTCGCGAGAACGTTACTGATTCTCGTGTGCTAATTATTACTGATAGAACAGAGTTAGACGAACAAATAGAAAAAGTATTCTCAGGTGTTGATGAAGAGATCTATCGCACAAAAAGCGGACGGGATTTAGTTGCCACGCTTAATCAACCGAACCCTTGGCTATTCTGCTCACTCGTGCATAAGTTTGGTCGAAATGGCGAAGCGCTAAGTGATAAAGAAAGTGAAGAAGACGATAATAAAGCGACAAAACACTATCTTGAAGCATTAACCAAAAACCTGCCAACTGAATTTGCAGCAAAAGGTAACTTGTTTGTGTTTGTTGATGAGTGTCATCGAACTCAATCAGGCAAGCTGCACGAAGCGATGAAAGCCATTTTACCAGAGGCCATGTTTGTTGGTTTTACTGGTACGCCATTAATGAAAAAAGATAAGAAAAAGTCCTTGGAGGTCTTTGGTCCATATATCCACACCTACAAGTTTGATGAAGCCGTTAGTGACGGTGTGGTACTCGATCTGCGTTATGAAGCAAGAGATATTGATCAACATTTAACTTCAGAGAAAGGCGTTGATACTTGGTTTGATGCAAATACTCAAGGCTTATCTAACCTAGCCAAAATGCAGCTCAAACAAAAATGGGGAACCATGCAAAAAGTACTCTCCAGTAAGTCTCGACTAGAACGCATTGTGATGGATATATGGCTGGATATGAAAAGAAAGCCTGCACTAATGTCTGGTAGAGGCAACGCTATGTTGGTGTGTGCCAGTGTCCATCAAGCCTGCATGGTTTATGAGATGTTTTCTAAAACAGATCTTGCTGGTAAATGTGCGGTAGTGACCAGTTATCAACCTGCTGCAAGTTCGATAAAAGGTGAAGAATCTGGTGAAGGGTTAACCGAAAAACTGTTTAAGTATGAAACTTATCGCAAGATGTTAGCTGATTACTTTGAGCAAAGTGAAGATGAGGCCGCTAAGCGTGTGGAGGAGTTTGAAAAAGCGGTTAAAAAGCGCTTTATCGAAGAACCGGGGCAAATGCGCCTACTCATTGTGGTCGATAAACTGCTAACTGGCTTTGATGCCCCCTCTGCCACTTACCTTTATATCGATAAAAAGATGACTGACCACAACCTATTTCAAGCAATCTGCCGTGTA